>JANMQE010000489.1:0-2870 GCA_031370195.1 Phyllobacteriaceae bacterium | reverse complement strand
ATGCAACCGTGGTGTTGCTAATTGCTTGCACGCCAGTCAGATCTCAAGAGTTTAAGATTCAGACGACAAACTGTAACGACGTATATCAACCTTCCAGCGGCAGTTCGACCGTTGCGATGGGAAAGGCGGTTGCTCAGGTCGATGACTGGCGACCCTACGTGACGATGGAAGCCGGTTCGCGGTTGTTGAATGGCATATTGCGACAAACAATCTTGGCATGCCGAGCCTATCTGCCGCGTGTGTTCCAGATCGTCGCGCACGCGGCAAATGGCAATGGCGGCGTCCCCATGTTGAACGCCCACTACTTTATCGACGGCAAGCGCTGGGGGCCGCTGGACAATAGGATTCCACAGTTCCAGCAAGCTGCCGCAAATAGCGAAAGGAAAGCTACTGCGCCGCCCGTGCAGTCTCCGCCGATAGTGCCTCCCGCAGCTCAAGCGCCAGCGCCCCGGACAACTCAGCCGGAAATACCATCTCGGCCTTCTCCGTCACCCGCGACTCAGATCGCAATTCTTGACAACGCCAAGATGCAGGAAATGGAGCGGCAGGCTGAGGACGCTGCTGCGGCGCGCGCAAAATCCGGCCCCGCCGACTCTTGGTGTGTTCTGTCGTGCGACCCTCGCGAAGAACACGGACGGCAGGCGCTCAAGCGCAGGATCAGCGCTATGCTTGGGACAACAGTCATTGTTGCAAATTTTATCAAGACCAACGGCGTTCGTCTCAAAGGCAACGGCCTGGAAATTTACAAAATGCAATTCACCGCCGACTTGGAGCTACCCCGTGGATTCGTACCAAGACCCAGTAATTATTATGATGAGATCGATCAGTCGTCGAACGGATATTCCAAGTTCACCCAACTCAGTGAAATCGCGTCACTTAAGCCAAAGGCCAAGATGGGCAAATGGTGGGAACCCGCGTCATTTTCCGCATCCGGAAACATTAATTTCGGAAAGACGGAGAAGGGCTGGCTTGGCGTCGACGGACGCGCTTACTAGAACGCCTCGCTGCTCAAAAAATATTTCGCTTGTGCACACTCACAGATCAAACCCACAGTAGCCGGGGATTTTCGGAAGGCCGTATGAAAATTGAAAACACATCAAAGGATAATTGACGCACTAAATGGGACGGCGGATTTTTAGCGCCCCTTCGTTTGGGGCAAAGATCAGATTTGCAGGCTGTTTGATTCCATACTGCGCGTGTCCCGCTATCAAGTTGGAAAATGGCATGTTGTTGAGTCGCGAGGAATTGTGGAGGTGTACAATCTGGCGTTCCGCCGACCGATTGGGTTCCCGAAAAGGACAAGCATATCTCGACAAGCACCTGTCCCCAATAAAGACGTGAAGCAACTGGACAGGTTCGGGAACTTCATTGCGACACGAAAGGCGCTGCTAGTTGATCACTTTCGCAAGTTCAAGGTCTTGCAGCCCGCGGCGGCGTGATAGAGAGCGGCGTCATCCAATTAATTTCTAGCAGCCCTCTTCAATTTTCTATCTGGACATTGCAGCACATTCTCATACAGCGGCGTTTACGCGGATCGTCAAATCGAAAGCATCGCTCATTACACGGTTTGGGGAATCGGCGAGTTCCGAATTAATTGATACAATGGAGATCCCCGACCATCTGAGACTTAAGCGGGCGGTCCATTGCATTGAGCTCTGGTTTGCGGTTCTCTCCCTTCATGAAGACCCCAAAGCGAAGCGACAAAATTCCCCCTTTCGGTCAAGTAACCGAGGCAACAAGCTATGGTCCGCCCGCCAATGGAAAGCGTTTTCATTACGCGCCGGGCGCGAGTGGAAACCGCGCAGCGGTCGCGGGAACCGTCTTTCGTAGGTGCAGTAATGCCAAACGACTCCTCCTGAGCCTTCAAAAGCAGCGCAGGTCGGGGAGGTCGTTCGATGAGGTCAAGACCGCAATCCTGGGTGGGGCTTGCGGCGGCGTTGCTCGCGGTTACCTTGATCTCGGAGACAGCGGTCACAACTCCATTTAGTTGAAACGCAACGTCCTGGAATCTCGGAATGGATTATCGGGATATTCCATATACTTCAACCTGCCGCAACCGGGTCTGCTGCTGATTAGGAGTCTTCACCATGATTGGGCCTACGGTTGTTTCATGGCGAATTGCCCAAAGGCTGAGTCAGTAGAACGCCACCGGATACTCTCCTAATAGCTTTTCGCGAATTATTCCGCTCTGAATGCCTCGCACAAGTATTCTCGCCGTGTCTATATCATTTGCCTTCATGCAGAGCTCAACGATGTGCTGGAGACCGGTATCGCGATACGAGACATCGGTTATACCTTTGGCCAACTCTAATGACATTCTCCTGGCGCTTTCAAAGCGCCGCTTTTCACCCTTCAAATCATCGAACCTAGATTGCGCAAGGCTCTCTGCACTCGCCAAGGCAACCGCGCACATGTTTCCTATTTTTGAGAGTACCTGTGCTTCAGCTTCGATATTTGGGTTAGGCGCAGAATCGGCGCCGGTGATTTTCGGTGGCTTGGGCCGCTTCTTGAACCATTTCATTGGCGCACTCTCAAATAATTGCGGCAAAGGCCATTTTGTGAGATTGATATCTAAGCACAAAATCGCCGGTTGATACCCGAGCGCTTGTTTGAGCTGGCATTGCGGCACCTGTCCTTTACTTCTGGGACAAGAATACAACAACGCCCAACTTACCGATGGTCTTGTGAAGTTGGCCGGGTCGGTAGTGCGCGGCAACAGGCTCCGCGAAGCAATCCACCTGCAATAGCGGAATTGGATTGCTTCGTCGCTATCTCCCTTGCGCAAACGCTTCGCGTTTGTCGCAGGCAATGACGATGGGGTGCGATCACACCATATATTGCCCGCCGTTGATCGACATGGTCGAGCCGGT
>JANMQE010000481.1:0-6518 GCA_031370195.1 Phyllobacteriaceae bacterium | reverse complement strand
GACGTTCACGGTAGACGGACAGCTTTAACAAACGCCTAAAATATTGGCCCGAATTGAAACAATATGTGCGTTTGGACCGCGAACTGACGGGTTGCAGTGCAATCTTTCGTCATCTCTTGGCAGAATGCTGTGAGTTGGCCTATATGGGGGCCAACATTAATTGATCAGGCAGGCCTTGAACCTGCTCCGGGATAGATGATGAACAGTCTGGATTTGCCAAAGCGCCCTGAAGACACGCGCGTCGTTGTTGCCATGTCTGGTGGCGTGGATTCCTCGGTGGTTGCCGGTATTCTCAAGCACGAAGGCTACGACGTCATTGGTGTGACACTGCAACTCTACGATCACGGTGCAGCCACGCATCGCGCGGGGTCCTGTTGCGCCGGGCAGGACATCGACGATGCGCGCCGCGTATCGGAAACGCTCGGCATCCCCCACTATGTGCTCGACTACGAAGCCAGGTTCAAAGCAGCAGTGATTGATCCGTTCGCCGAAGCCTATGCCTTGGGGGAAACCCCGATCCCTTGCGTGTCGTGCAATCAGACAGTCAAATTCGCCGATTTGCTCCAAACAGCCCGCGATCTTGGCGCAGAGGCTTTGGCGACCGGACATTATATCCGCTCGCGAAAGAATGGTGCCCATCGCGCGCTGTACCGGCCCGTCGATGCAAACCGTGACCAGAGCTATTTCCTGTTTGCCACCACGCAGGACCAGATTGACTATCTGCGCTTTCCGCTCGGCGGCATGGACAAGCCCGATGTGCGCAAAATCGCAGAAGACATGGGCCTTGTGGTCGCCAACAAGCAGGACAGCCAGGACATATGCTTTGTGCCGCAGGGCAAATATTCTGACATCATCGCCAAGCTGAAGCCAAACGCTGCGGAGGCAGGCGAGATTGTGCATCTAGACGGCCGCGTCCTCGGCCGCCACGAGGGCATTCTGCATTTCACCATCGGTCAGCGCCGCGGCATTGGCGTTGCGGCAGGCGAGCCGCTCTATGTCGTACATCTCGACGCTGCCAACGCCCGCGTCGTCGTCGGCCCGCGTGAAGCGCTCGAGACACATCGGATAATTCTGCGCGATATGAACTGGCTTGGCGACATAGCGCTCAACACTATCGGCCCGAACGGCCTCGAACTGTTCGCGAAGGTGCGCTCAACCCGCCCACCCAAACCCGCAGTTTTGTTTCATGCCAACGGCGTAACTTCAGTTGAGCTGATCGACGGCGAAAGCGGCATCGCACCGGGCCAGGCCTGCGTGCTTTACTCGGATGACGGCAACGAATCGCGCGTCTTTGGCGGCGGTTTTATCGCAAGGTCAGAGCGGGCAGCCGGGGCCGAAGCGATGCTGCGGAAATTGTCAGAGGCGGGCGTCGCGGCGACGTAATTTATACTCGCCCTATAAGATAGATATCTTGTTTGCACAATCTGGTGTCCATGATATACGTTTGCTTGAATGTATATCATGGAGCGTACGATGATTGTGTCGAAGTGGGGCAATAGCCTTGCAATACGGCTTCCCAAGCAATTGGTTGAGAAAATGAATCTCAAGCAGGGCGATGAAATTACTCTGGACGCAGTTAATGACAAGACGCTGATTTTACGTCAAAATAAACTTCGCCGCCAAGCGATCTTGCGCATGGCGGGCCGCGCTTGGGCCGTTCCTGAGAACTGGGTCTTCGACCGCGATGAGGCCAACACTCGGTGAAGCCATTTTTCGACACCAATATTCTTGTTTACGCACAGGCCAAAGGCGACTTGGCGCGACAACTCTTGATCACTGGAGGCACAATCAGCGTCCAAGTTCTGAACGAATTTGCAAACGTCATGCGAAAGAAATTTACGAGAAGCTGGAGAGAAATCGGATCAGCTATCGTGGATATTGAATTGGTGCTGATCGATGTGAGGTCTATAACAATCGATTCGCACCGCAAGGCAATGTCAATTTGCGACGACAACGGACTATCGCTTTACGACGCACTTATCGTCGCAGCAGCGGCAGAGGCCGGCTGTGATTGTCTTTGGACAGAAGATATGCACAATGGAGCGATAATTGCCGGTGTAAAAATCCAGAATCCGTTTATCTGATTTTTCGTTCTACGCACCATCAAGCCCGCTTCCGCAGCTTGCCTTCATGAAATTCACGTATCGTGCCGATAATCCGGTCCTGATCTTCGCTCGTCAAATACGCATGCATCGGCAGGCACAATATCCGCGACGGTAGGCTTTCTGAAACCGGCAACCCGCCCGGCGCGATTGGATAGCGATTGTATGCCGCCTGCTGATGAAGCGGCTTCACATAATAAATCACTGAAGGAATGCCGTTTTCCTGCAAGTGCGCCTTGAGGCCATCCCTGTTCTCACTCTCGATGGCATACTGCGCAAACGCCGAACGGGACTGGTTGTCGACCACTGCTGTCTTGACAACGCCAGCCAACCCGTCTTGGTAGCGCTGAGCGACACGTTGGCGCGCCTGCATTTCATCTTCGAGGATCGCGAGCTTCTCGATCAGGATCGCCGCCTGGATTGTGTCCAGCCGTGAATTGAGGCCAACGCGCACATTGTCATACTGGCTCTCACCCTTGCCGTGGAAGGCATAGGAGCGCAACAGTTCCGCCATCCCGTCATCATTGGTAAACATCGCCCCGCCATCGCCATAACAGCCGAGCGGCTTGGCCGGATAGAACGAGGTCGAAGCCACAGCGCCGAACGCGCCGCACATTTTGCCCTGCCGTGATCCGCCGATGGCTTGCGCAGCATCTTCGATTACAGCCAAACCCTCCTCGGCGGCAATCGCTTCAATCGCGTCATAGTCCGCCGACAGTCCGAACAAATCGACGGGAATGATTGCTTTCGGCATCAATCGCCCAGCCGCGCGCACCGCCCTGATCGCAGCTTTCAGCTGGTCAGTGTCCATGTTGTAGGTGTCCGGATCAATATCAACAAACACCGGCTCGGCACCCGCCAGTGCCACAACTTCGGCAGTTGCCGCAAAAGTGAAGCTCGGGCAAAACACCGCATCGCCCCGCCCAACACCCAGCGCAAACAGCGGTATCAACAGCGCATCTGTGCCATTGGCGCATGCGATGACGTGCTTGACGCCGACATAATCGGCAAGTTTGCGCTCAAACTCCGCCACTTCCGGCCCGAGAATGTATTTGCCCTCGCGGATGACTTTGGCAACAGCCGCGTCAATCTTGTCGCTGATGCGCGCACGTTGTGCCGCAAGGTCGATGAACTGCATGAAATGCCCGTCTTTTTATTGTTGCCCGAAGAACCCTTGAACCCCAAAAGCCTTGAGCTTTCTAGTGTGATTTGCCACACTGCGCCATACCGTCAGCCATCACAACAGCCTCAACAGTGTTACAGCCTGTGATTATGTTCGCCGGCAAATTCATGGAGAGCGAACTAATCGTGGGTCACGGTGCCGGCGGTAAGTATCTCAAGCACCCGGATCGCCTCATCGCCCCCTGTGCGCGGCTCGGCCCGTGTCTTCACACACTGGATGAAATGCTGGCATTCGGCGGTCAAGGGCATGCCTTCCCGAATGCTGACATAATTGGGCTCCTGCGCCGTGAATGCCCATTGCCCATTGTCTTGCCAGACGGCGTGCCTGTAGATCGCCAGCTTCTTGTCCCACCCGGCAACATCGTCAAATACCGCCATTGCCTTGGTGCCGACAACGGTCAGCCGCCGCTCACGATAGGGATTGAGCCTGGACGCAAACAGATGCGAGCGCACCCCGTTTGGAAATGTCATGTGCACATGGGCAAAATCCGAAAGATGATCAAGCAGCGCTGTGCCCTCACCATGCACTTCGCTCGGCGCCTCGCCGGTAATGGCAAGGATCATGGAAAGATCATGCGGTGCCAAGTCCCACAAAGCATCATTTTCAGTATGAAATTTTCCAAGTCCAAGCCGGTTGGAGTGAATGTACCGGACCGTGCCAAGTTCACCCGCCGCAATCAACTCCTGCAATTTCTCAAACGCCGGATGGAAACGGAGCACGTGCCCGACCATGAAAACACGACCGGCATCGCGCGCCGCCTGAACTGCCGCTTTCGCATCCGGCACCGTCAGCGCAATCGGTTTCTCGACCAGCACGTCCTTGCCTGCTTTGACCGCACGTATCGCGGCGTCTGCATGATACTGCGGCGGCAGCGCCATCACGATGGCATCAATATCTATGCGGTCATAAATGTCAGCCGGATCAATGGCCAGGCACTTGAAATCCCTCGCAAACCCTTCCGCCCGCGCAGCATTGGCATCAGAAACCGCATGCAGCGCGCCAAGCCCGGCAAGGGTGCGAATATGATTTGCTCCCCAATATCCACACCCCAGCACCGCAATCCGCACAGCCATCTCAGTCAACCCGCATTCGATCCGCGCCGCCGTGACGGCCATTGCGTCATGCACATATCGGCCCCGGCACGATGCCGCAAGCCACGGCTACATCGCACAAGGGTTTGAAACCAGAGCGATCCGCATCTTGGCTTGACAGGCTCGACCCGGCCACACTATACGACCGCCACCCTGCAGACGCAAAATGTCGGCATGCCTTTGGCGAGGTAGCTCAGTTGGTTAGAGCGGAGGAATCATAATCCTTAGGTCGGGGGTTCAAATCCCTCTCTCGCTACCATTCCCTGGCCGATTCGCGAATGCTGCGCTTTAACGGCCCGGCCTTCAGGTATTTTTCCCGACGATCACCAAGACAACCGCGCGAGATTGTTCTTGGCGCGCCAGCGTCTGCGCGCGGCAAGCCGTGACGCAATTTTGCAAGACGTATTGCAGAACACATGCAATCTTTAAGCGCTGAGGTGCCGTCATGTCTGAAGCTGAACTTGTCATAATCAATGCCCGCGTTTTGACGATGGATACCGCAATGCCGCGCGCGGAGGCAGTTGCGGTCAAGGACGGCAACATTCTGCTCGTCGGCTCCAACGCGGCGATCCAAGGCCTGATTGGCCAGAAGACAAAAGTGATTGACGCTGGCGGCAGTTCGGTTCTGCCGGGCTTTTCCGAAAATCACATGCACATCTTCTCCGGCGCAGCCGAACTTGAGCATCTCCAGCTTGGCGGCATCAGCGGCATCGAAGCGCTCGGCCGCGCCATCCGGCTGTATGCTGAGGCAAGACCAGACCTACCCTTCCTGTTCGCCCAAGGCTGCGATTATGCAGTGCTCGGCCAAGGCCGCATGCTCGACCGGCATAGACTCGACTCCATCCTGCCAGACAGGCCAATCCTCGTCATGGCGTCCGATCATCACACCGCATGGGCAAACACATCTGCACTTGAACTATCCGGCATTCTACACGGCAAAGCACTCAGTCCGGGCAACGAGATCGTGATTGGCGAAGACGGCCTGGCAACGGGCACGCTGCTTGAAATGGAAGCATTTGGTCCGGTCCAATCCGCTGGCGGTTTCGACCGTTACCGGCTTGGTCTTGCCACCGGCGGCGAACCTGAGCCCTATCCTGATCCGGATACATTCAAAATCGACATGGATGTCATGCGAACAGGCCTTGCCTATTGCGCGCGCCACGGCATCACCTCCTTCCACAATATGGACGGCAATCTTTACCAGTTGCAACTTCTCAAGGCCGTCGAAGAAGCGGGCGGTGTTTTGCCCTGCCGTGTCAAAATCCCGTTCCATTACAAGGCCGCAATGCCGCTGTCAGAGCTTCAGCGGGCAGTGGACATGACCAACCTTTACAACAGCGATTTCCTGTCCAGCGGCTTGGTAAAGGTCTTTTACGATGGTGTCATTGATAGCGGCACGGCGGTGATGCTCGACGATTACGCTGACAGGCCCGGCGAGCGCGGAACCAGCCTGATGAGTGCAAAGCACTTCACAACTGTCGCTGTCGAGGCCGACAGGTTGGGTCTCCAGATCGCAGTCCATGCCATCGGCGACGGTGCCGTGCGCGCCGTCTTTGACGGATACGAAGCCGCGCAGAAGGCGAACGGCGCGCGCGACTCCCGCCACCGTATCGAGCATGTCGAAGTGATACACCCCGGTGACATCCACCGGTTCGCCAAACTCGGCGTCATCGCCTCAATGCAGCCGCCGCATCCGCCCGGCGCAATGGACTTTCCAATTGAGCCGACCATCAGCAAGATCGGCGAGGCGCGCTGGCCCTATTCCTATGCCTGGCGCACATTGAAGAACGCTGGTGCCCGCATCCCTTTCGCATCCGACTGGCCGGTTTCAGACATCAATGTCCTTCGCGGCATTCAAGCGGCGATGACACGGCAAAAATGGTCGGATGCCGATCCGGATCAGAGTTTCACACTGATGGATGCGCTCGAAGCCTACACCTGCGAAGGTGCTTACGCCGAATTCAAGGAAGATCGTAAAGGCAGGATCAAGCCAGACTATGTCGCCGATCTGGTCATCCTTTCAGGTGACATCGAAGCAACCAAACCGGAAAGACTGCACGAATTGCACCCGGTCAAAACCATTTGCGGAGGCCATCAGACTTTTTCCATCTGATAAAAATGACAGCCACGTCGCTTCTGGGG
>JANMQE010000468.1:0-4864 GCA_031370195.1 Phyllobacteriaceae bacterium | reverse complement strand
CACGGCGATCTCGCCTGCAAAGCCGCGATGGTGCTGGCCAAGGCTGACGGCACTAATCCGCGCGCGCTGGCTGACAGAATTGCTGCGAAAATCCGTGAGGACTCGCACGTCGAAAACGTTGATGTCGCGGGCCCCGGCTTTATCAACATCAAGATCAAGCCGGTTTACTGGCAGAAACACTTGGCATCCATTCTCCAATCCAACGGTGCTTATGGCCGGTCAATGCTTGGTGGCCATCAAAAGATCAACGTTGAGTACGTCTCGGCCAATCCAACGGGTCCCATGCATGTCGGCCATTGCCGCGGCGCCGTGTTTGGCGATGCGCTGGCAAACCTTCTGGCGTTTGCAGGGTACGATGTCACCAAGGAATACTACATCAATGACGCCGGCGTGCAGATCGGCGTTTTGGCCCGTTCCGTCTTGCTTCGTTATCGTGAGGCGTTGGGGGAAGACATCGGCGAGATTCCGGCCGGTCTGTATCCGGGCGACTATCTTGTGCCGGTTGGGCAGGACCTTGTGGAGATGCACGGGCGGAAACTTCTCGACATGCCCGATTTCGAAGCGGAGGCGATTGCCCGCGACATCGCCATCGAATCCATGATGGTCATGATCCGCGCCGACCTTGATGCACTGAACGTGCACCACGACCACTTCTTTTCTGAACGGTCGCTTCATGACGGCAACGCGGGCAAAATTCTTGCGGTTATCAATGACTTGACGATGAAAGGTCACGTGTATCGTGGCACGCTTCCGCCGCCGAAGGGTGAGGTGCCGGACGATTGGGAGGATCGTGAGCAGGTTCTTTTCCGATCGACTGAAGTTGGCGATGATATTGACAGGCCGCTCGTCAAATCGGACGGGTCATTCACATATTTCGCTGCCGATCTTGCTTACTTCAAAGACAAGTTCGACCGTGGTTTCAAGGAAACCATCATGGTTTTGGGTGCCGACCATGGCGGCTACGTCAAACGCATGGAAGCGCTGGCCCGCGCCGTTTCCGGCGATACGGTGAAAAACACGATCTATCTGGTTCAACTGGTGAAACTGTTCCGCAATGGCGAGCCGGTGCGCATGTCCAAGCGGGCAGGGGAATTTGTGACCTTGCGGGATGTTGTCGATGAAGTAGGCCGCGACCCCGTTCGTTTCATGATGATTTACCGCAAGAATGACGCGCCGCTCGATTTTGATTTTGCCAAGGTGACAGAGCAGTCGAAGGACAATCCTGTCTTTTATGTCCAGTATGCGTCTGCACGTTGTCACTCAATCTTCCGGCAGGCAAAGGAACTTGCCGGGATAGAGCGCCCATCGCGTGAGGAGCTTGCCAAGGGAGTGCATATGCTTGCCGACGAGTCAGAATTGGCGCTCGTGAGCAAACTCGCTGAATATCCGCGTCTGGTCGAAAGCGCAGCGCTTGCTCGCGAACCACACAGGATCGCATTTTACCTTTATGAGCTGGCTTCCGCCTTTCATGCGCAGTGGAACAAGGGCACGGAAAATCCCGCGTTACGCTTTGTTAAGGTTAACGACCCACTATTGACCATTGCCAGACTGGGTTTGGTGCAGGCTGTTCATGACGTTATTGCGTCGGGCTTGGGGATTATCGGCGCCGATGCCCCCACCGAAATGCGGTAATTTCACGGGTAAACTGTCACCTTTTGCCCACATTGCGCTGGTAAGGCCTCGAATATTGTGGTCCTTTGCCGGGATCGCGCGTGTTTGTTCAGGATTTTGGCATGGCGAATGGTTTGGATGTGAAAGTGCGGGATTACGGCAAGGACATTGCCGCAGATGATCCGTTGATGGAACTGTCCCGGATCATGGGGTTTGACAGAGCTGCTCCAGAAGTGGAATCCGTTGATCCGCAACTTGCCATCGAAGACAGTTTTTCCATGGACCTCGAACGTGAACTGGCATTTGAGGACGCGGAAGGTGTTAAGCCGTCTCATCTCGACGCCGTTTTCAACGCTGATTTTGAGGACGAATTGTCCGAGGCGATGCAACTGGCTGACGAGGCTCCGTCGGTGGTGCCTTCACTAGAAGATGAATTGACGGCTTTGTTGGGCACCGAAACACAGCCCGAGCAGCGGGTCGAATGGGCCAGCGAAGACCCTCCGATCACCGCAGCAGCTGCACAGCCAGAGCCGCAAGGTTTGGAATTTGAGGACGAACTCGATTTGCCAATGCTGAAGTTGTCACCTCCATCGACAGCGCCTGCCTCAACTGGCTGGCAGGACGAGGACGGCGGCGAGGATGAGATCAGGGCAGAAGCTGCCGAGCCTTGGCTTGACGAGGGGTTGGACGAGCCTGTCGACACTCAATTGTCTGCTGATACTGGGCCCTTGCGCCCGGAAGCAGTAGCTTCTTTCGAGCCGATTGCGGCACCTGATGAACTTGAGTCTTTTGACGATAGTCAATCAACAGAATTGGCTGCGGCGCAGGCTGAACTCGATGACGCGTGGCGGAATCACGGGCCGGCTGTCACGCTCCCAGTCACTGTAGAAATCGCCGCTGCAGAAATTTCGGGCGCAACAACCGATGACGAACCGTGGCTGGATCGTGAATCTGGCGGGGAGTTGACTGACAGCGCCGTGCAAAGTGAGGCCGTCTACAATTCGGTTCCGGAAAAGGCAGCACCAGCTGACTGGGTTTTGAACGAGATGGACCGCGTCGCCGTTGCAGCACCAGTCGCTGACTTCTCACTTGATGAAGTGTCATCTGATGAAAACGATGCCTCTGTTGATGACTTCGATTTCGACTTTGAGCCCGAGGAAGCCTTGTCTGCCTTGACGGCTGAGATCAACATCGACGACAGTGAACCGGCAGTGGCAGCACCCGACTTTGAAACAGACATGTGGCAACCGACAACGGAAGCTGCGCAGCCTTCAGGCCGGGATTTTGGCCGGATGTTGGCCGGGACCGCTCCCGAGCCTGTCGTTGCGGCGGCAGAACCGATGCAGGATGCTGTCGCGCAGACTGATGACTTCGATATCCCTGATTTCGACTTCAACCCGGAACCCAAGCAAACAGCCGTGTCGGCTGGTGCCTTGGACGACTTTGAGCCGGACTATGCGGGATATGAACCCAAGGTTGAGAAAAAAACGCCGTCTCCAATCGACGAAATTGACTCTGATTTTGAAGCCATCCTCAATGAGCAATGGGCAGCAGGAAACAGCGCTGCCGCATCAGGAATTGGCGCTGTGGCTGGTGTGGTGGCAGCATCTGTTTTGCGGCCCAACGTAAATCAACCGCTTGATGATGACCTTGACTTCCAGCCATTTGGCGGCAACGCGCCGTCATTTCCGGAAGCGGGTTTTGATCCCCCGGCACCACGCCGAAGCTCGTGGCTTGTTCCGTCTTTTCTCGCAGGTGTAGTGATCCTGAGCGGCGGGATGTATTATGCATTCTCAGGCGGTAGCTCATCGGCCACCGCCAATGGTCCGGTTTTGGTCAAGGCGGACCTCGAGCCTGTGAAAATTGCTCCTGCAAACCCTGGCGGAAAATCTGTTCCGGATCAGGACAAGGCTGTCTATGACAAGGTCGATGGCGAGCAGGCGGCGCTTCCCTCGCAGGGAACGCTGGTGTCCGAGTCGGAAGAGCCGGTAGACATCGCCTCCGTTGCCCCTGATGCGCCGGTCGAGGCAGTTGCTGCCAACGATGGTAACGCCAAGTCTGAGGCGAGGGTAGATGCGGATGCATCTGCCGACGCGCCAGCATCCGGATCTGCCGACACCGCAGCGGTGTCTCCCAAGAAGGTGCGGACATTTATTGTCAAGCCGGATGGTTCGCTGGTTGAGCGACCTGCAGACGCCGCAATTGCGGGTATTGCGGACGAACCAGTTGCAACGCCGGTCGTCAAACCAGTCGAAGACGCTGCGGTTGCCAAAGTCACGCCCGCGCAAGGCATTGTCGAACCGGTAGCGGAGGTTGCGACTCCGGGCGCGGTTGCGGCCAAACCTGCAATTGTTGTGCCCGAAGCCAAGCCCGTGGCTGTTGCCAAACAAGCACCGGCGACCAAGACTGTTGTTGCAAATAAAACTTTGGCAGCGGCTGCCAAATCTGCTGAGCCCTCGAACGAGGCAATCGCCGCGCTCGCCGCCGCCGAACCTGCCGCCATCGTAGCGGCACCCGTTGAAGCACAAGCAGCCAAGCCTGCTCCAGCGATCAAGGTGGTCAAGACCAAGAAGATCAAGGCTCCTGCCGCCGAGAAAGTGGCCGAAGTCGCCGCGCAGGACGGCGGAGCGCCAGTGCTGGAATCGCGTCCTGCAGACCAACCGGTAACAATTGTCGGCAAGACCGGCGGACAAAAAGCTGTCACGGAAGAAACCTTGGTCGCCTCTGCCGATCCGGCACCTGCGCCAGCGGCCGGCAGCTATTCCATCCAGATTGCATCCACGCCTTCGCCGGAAGCCGCCAAATCGACATATGCGGCGCTCAGCCGCAAGTTCGGCGGCGTTATCGGCGGCAAGGGTGTGAACATCCTGAAGGCCGAAGTGGACGGCAAAGGCACGGTTTACCGCGTCCGAATTCCCGCAGGCTCCAAGCAGGCCGCGACGTCTATGTGCGCGAAGTACAAATCCTCCGGCGGCAATTGCTTCGTGACGAAGTGATCCGGTCAGACATAAAGGCGGCCCTTGGTGGCCGCTTTTTGATATCTGCTGCAAATTTTCCCAACCTGAATATAGTGTGAAGCCATGCGCGAATCGAAATCCGTTATTATTGGTGTCTCCGGCACCGAGCTCACCGCCGACGAGAAGGCCTTCTACGCCGAGCATCGTCCTTGGGGCTTCATCCTGTTTGCCCGCAATCTCATGAGTGAAAACCAGATCAAGGACCTGAACGCCGCCCTGCGCGACAGCATCGGCAA
>JANMQE010000649.1:0-14839 GCA_031370195.1 Phyllobacteriaceae bacterium | reverse complement strand
CTGTCCGGCGAATTTGCGACCGTGATGGAATGGGCCGACAAGGCGCGGCACATGAAGGTGCGCGCCAATGCGGACAACCCTGCAGACGCGCGCGTTGCGAAGATGTTCGGAGCCGAGGGCATCGGCCTTTGCCGCACCGAGCAGATGTTTTTCGATGAAGAGCGCATCAGCGCCATGCGCGAAATGATCATCGCCGAGACTGAAGCAGAGCGCCGCGCGGCGCTTGCACGGCTGTTGCCGATCCAGCGCAAGAATTTCATCGAACTGTTTGAAATGATGGCGGGTTTGCCGGTCACAATCCGCCTTCTGGACCCGCCGCTGCACGAATTTCTGCCCAAGGATTTTGCCGAGGTTGTCGAAGTTGCGTCGGCCATGGGTCTTGCGGTCGAGAAGCTGCGTGACCGCATTGACGCGTTGCACGAGTTCAACCCGATGCTTGGCCATCGCGGCTGCCGTCTGGTCATCAGCTATCCGGAGATTGCGGAAATGCAGTCGCGGGCGATTTTCGAGGCCGCAGTTGAGGCGGGCAAGACAACCGGCGTGCCCGTGGTTGCCGAGATCATGGTGCCGTTGGTGTCGATGATGAAGGAGCTGGAATTCGTCAAATTGCGGATTGCCGAGGTTGCGAAGCAGGTCACGCGCGAAACAGGCGTTGAGTTCACCTATCTGGTTGGAACCATGATCGAGCTGCCGCGCGCGGCCATGCGCGCCGGCGCCATTGCCGAGGCGTCCGAATTCTTCTCCTTCGGCACCAATGATTTGACACAAACGACATACGGCATCTCGCGCGATGATGCGTCCAATTTCATGAACACTTACATGCAAAAGGGCCTCATGGCGCGTGATCCGTTCATGACGCTCGACCGTGAGGGCGTCGGCGAAATGATCCGCATTGCCTGCGAGCGCGGCCGCGCCACGCGGCCGGATATTGCGCTGGGTGTTTGCGGCGAGCATGGCGGCGAACCGGACTCGATCCAGTTTTTTGAAGAGACCGGTCTCGATTTCGTGTCCTGCTCGCCTTACCGTGTTCCCATCGCAAGACTGGCCGCCGCGCAGGCCGCCATTCGCCAGCGTGAAAAAGGCAAATAGGCCGCGCTCCTTTCACGTGTTGATGCCGTCCATTGCAGTGAATGGCGGGCTGAGGCCGGAAGTCTGGCGCGCCGTTGCAGGTCAAGCGGGCGAAAAGGGCGAATTGGCACGGTTCTTGAGTGTGATCGGTTACCTCGCGTGGCAAGGCGCCAAAGTGATCCAATTTGAGACACAAAGCCAAAACACCGGGGTCAGGATGAAACGCTTATTGGAGAAGCATCATGCGTGTACTGAAAGACATCGAACTCGTGCAGGTTTCTGGCGCCGGCGTGGCGGAATGCGGCGGCAATAAACGCGGCAACAATGGTTGGGGCAATGGCGGCGACGACGGGATCAACGCTCCCAAGGTTGACGGCGGCTTCAAAGTCGAAGGCGACTCTGACGGCGCTTTCGGAACCAAGGGCGGCGGCCGCGAGAAGTGCGCGCGCTGAACCTATCTCGGCAAATGCGATAGCCAAGGTTGCGGCGGGTACGTGCATCGCGCGGAACCCGCAGGCGCCGTGATTGCCCACGAACGGATTGTGGCTCCTGCCTGCGCCCTGCAGGCGTAAAATTCACCACGCTTGGCGCCGGGGCGAACCGGGACGACAAGCGTACAAGGCAGGCCTGCCCATTGACGTGTGCTGACGGACTTGCGAATTCTCCTGTGCCGTTTTGGAAGTGCCCTAAGAAAGCTTTCGGAACTGGTTGGCAACCGCCAGCCACGCTTCCCCAAGACGGAACAGGTGGGCGGTATCCGTACGCTCGGTTTGGGCGTCCATCGTCACGCCGTCGTCACTGAGCGTAACCAGAATGATCTGGTTGTCACCTTCGGCGAGACGAACCAGCGCAGCGCGTTGAAACGGCAGGCTTGACGGGGCAGGGATGTTGAACAGAAACTCTGCGCCGATTGCCTCTGCCGCGCGCCGCACGGAGGTATCAAAGCCGGAACTGACAAGATTTTGCGCTTCCAGCGCCATCAAGAGCTCGACGTTTTCCAGAGCCGGATTGGCTTGATGCCCGGTCAGGCTTTGAATTGCCTTGTTATTGACCGGCGCGATGGCCTGATTGACTTGTGGCATGTGACGCTCCCTTGCAACATGCCCCCCTTTAACCAACTTGCTTAGCATTCAAGGCGATAATGCGGCGAAGGATGCTTACAGCGGAAACGGCGCCTTTCAGCGGTTTGCACTTGGCCCATCGAGCCGCTATCAAGCCCGCGATGAGCAAGGACCGATTGACATGATGCGCCGGGAATATGTGCGGCGGCAATCACGGGCGGCGCGGTGGGCGTTGCCGCCAGCCGTATTCTCGCCCGTGCTGGCGGGCGTTGCCATCCTGTCGCACAGGTTTGGTTCGCTTTCCGAGCAGAATTTCGTTCTTGTGCTGCTGGCCGCTCTCGCGTTGGCGATAATCGGCGGCTTGCTTGCCTTGGCTGGACTGCGCGCGCTGTGGCGCGATGCAGCCATTGGCGGAAGGCGGTCGGCATTGGCACTGCTGTTTTGCATGCCTGTGCTGTTGCCAGCGGCAGCTGCCGCCTGGATGTCGCAGACCACCGCATATTTGTCTGACATCGCCACCGACACGCAGGACCCGCCGCATTTTTCTCTGCGTCCGGCAGTGGGGAAGGGCATGAACACAAACGAGCCACCGCGCGTCAATGCTGTGTTGCAAAAGCAATATTACCCGGATGTGACCGGGCGGCGCTACCAACTGTCTGCCGACGGCATAGCCGTGCAGGTCAGCGCACTCGCCGCTGAACACGGCTGGGTTTTGACTCATGGCAGGCCGGTTGCGCAACCAAACGGTGAATGGATCATCGAGGCGACAGTGACGACGGCCATACTCGGATTTAAAGATGACGTGGTGATCCGCGTGACCGACGAGGGCGAATCCACCTATGTGGACATGCGCAGCGCTTCGCGATTCGGCGCTGCCGATCTTGGCGCAAACGCCCGTCGCATCGTTGCGTTCATGAACGCGCTTGACCTGCGTATCCAGTCCGGCACACCCGGCTGACAGGCCACACGATCAGACGGGTTTGAACGCGGCCGAGAGGCCAAGCTCGCCGGTGATCACGATCTTGCCATGCGCTGCGAGCCGTTCGAGGTGCGCAAGGGCGGTAAGCGCCGCAGCGCCGTGCAATCTTTTGTCCGTTGCGTGATAAACGCTGGCAACAATGGCGGACAATTGTGTGTCGCCTGCTTGCACCCGCAGCAAGATCGCCGCCTCGCGCGCCAGCCGGTGGGCTTTGAGCGCACGGGCATGGCGTTGCGGATTGTGGACCGGGTCGCCATGGCCCGGCAGAAACACGCGGTCCTTGCGCTTTGCCAAAAGTGTCAGCGAATTGAGATAACTTTCCATCGACCCGTCCGGCGGGGCGACGATGGTTGTCGCCCAGCCCATGACATGATCGCCGGAAAACAGGATGCCAGAACCCTCAAGCGCGAAAGCCATATGGTTTTCGGCATGACCGGGCGTCGCGATTGCCCGGATTTTGAACGCGCCGCAGTCAACCAGTTCATTGTGGACAAGGCGGTGGTCCGGCATGAAATCCAGATCCGCACTGGCATCAAGCACATTGCCATCACCTGCAATATGCCCGCCGGTGTAGCGATGTGGCCCTTCGGCAAGGCAGATTGCGCCCGTATGCAGCGCAAGCCGCCGGGCGAGCGGCGAGTGATCACGGTGCGTGTGTGTCACAAAAACATGTGTAACCGGGCGCCCGGAGATTGCCCGCAGGAGCGCGTCAAAATGCAAGGCGCTGTCAGGACCGGGATCAATGACAACCAGACTGTCGGTGCCGATGATGTAGCTGTTGGTGCCATTGAAGGTGAAGGGACCGGGATTTGGCGCGATGACACAAACAACCCGGGCGTCTCCAAGCACGCCGCTGTCAGGTTCATCGTCAGCGACAGGCACGCCTTCGGCACCAGAAGTGCTCATGCCCGTCCGCCGACCGCGCTAGGTCTTGACAATCGACAACACGCTCTGCGCGGCTGGCTTTGTTACTTTCAAGACCACCGGATCGTCCGAAGCGCTCTCGCTGATATCCTCATACTCCGGCACCGCAATCCGCAGCTTGGCAAGCGCGGCGAGTGCATTTTCGCTGCTGATGGCTGCCGCCATGGCGTTGACGATTTTCTCGATTGTCGCCAGCTCAACCACGCGCGGCGATGCAACAATGTAGTTTTCGTGCCGCGCCGCGTCCTGCACCTCGCGTTCGTCGAAAAGCTCTTCAAACAGCTTTTCACCGGGCCGCAAGCCCACATACTCAATTCTGATATCGACATTTGGCCGGTATCCAGCCAGCCGGATCATCCGTTCTGCCAAGTCAGCGATGCGCACGGGCTCGCCCATGTCGAGCACGATGATCTTGCCGCGCTCCTCGTTGGAAGTCATGCCCATCGACGACGCCTGCAACACCAGACGCACCGCTTCCGGAATGGTCATGAAATAGCGCACGATGTTTTGATGCGTGACCGTGACCGGGCCACCCTTGGCAATCTGCGCGGCAAAGCGCGGCACAACCGAACCATTGGAGCCAAGAACATTGCCGAACCGAACCGTCTTGAAGCGGGTACCGTGCTCCTGCAGATCAAGTGCCTGACAATAGCTTTCCGCCGCCCGCTTGGTTGCGCCCATGACATTGGTCGGGTTGACAGCCTTGTCGGTCGAAATCATCACGAAAACGGCAGCCTTGTTCTTGATCGCCGCCAAGGCGCAATTGCGCGTGCCCAACACGTTGGTCTTGATGGTTTCAGCAACATTCTGCTCGGCCAATGGCACATGCTTGATCGCGGCAGCGTGGAAGACGACATCAGGCCGATATTTGCCGAACAGGCTGTCCACCCGCTTCTCATCGCGGATGTCTGCAATGCGGGCGATAATGTCGAGCTCGGGAAACTTCTCGCGCAGCTCCATGTCGATTGTGTAGAGAAAATGCTCGGACATATCGACGATGACGAGGCGCCTTGGATTGAATGCCGCAATTTGCCGGGCAAGCTCCGAGCCGATTGAGCCGCCGGCACCGGTCAAAAGCACGGTCTTGCCATCAATGAAGCGCGTGACTTCGATCAGATTGTATTTGATTTCCGGACGCCCGAGAAGGTCTGACAAGACGATCGGCTGCGGATCTAGGCTCGTCGCGCGGCTCGTGTCCGTGGTCTTGACGATGTCGGGAATGTGGCTGACGCGAATGCCCGCATCACCGGCCAGCGTGACAAGCTCGCTTAGTGACTTCTTGTCGAGTTTATGGTCAGCGATGGCCAATTCCTCGACGCGGATACCTTGGTTTTCGTACAGATGGGCAACAATTTTCGCGATATTATTGGTTCCACCGACAATTTTGAGGCCCTGAATCGTTCTGGTGCCCTTTTTTGCCGAATTGTCGACGATACCCGCAATGTGAATCTTGGAGTCCCGTCTCGCCTTGACTGCGCGCACATAGGCGTCGGAAATCTCGTTTGCCTTGTAAACAAGAATGGTTTTCGAGCCGGGACGAACCTTGTTGCCTTCGCGCAGCAGACCAACCCAGCCACGTTCACGAACCATGCGGTAAACAATGCGGGGACCAGCCAGGGCCAGAATGAGAAAAAACCACAACAGCACGGGAACAAGGCGGGAAAATCCTTCGCCACGGCTGTAGGTGAAGATGACGAGCACATAGATGAGCACAGCCAGCGTCGCCGACTTCATGATTGCCAAAAGGTCAGGAATGGACGCGTAACGCCAAGACCCGCGATTGAGTTCAAAAATGAAGAAAACAGCCGCACTCAAGACGACAAAAAGCAGGGTTTTTTCAAAGATCCCCGGAGTGACAGGAATGCCGATAAGCGCCGTGACGCCAAAATTTGCCGCCAGAAACGACAATCCGGCCATCAACAGGTCATGAATTGCGCCAAGGCTGCGCTTCAGCCGACCACTACCACTCGAAACCATACTCTTTATCATTTTTTGTCCCGGTCTTTGCGCCCCACCGAGATTTATTGTGCTGTGCACAAATTAAAGCATTTCCAAGGCCGGATTGCAACACCAAACACGGAAACGCTTTGCCAATCATGTTCTATCCCGTTGAAAAAATTCAATAAAATTGACAATGCCAACTACATCTTGCTCAGTTGCACGTCCCGGAACAGCCCGTGCTCGAACACGCGCGCGATGGTTTGACCAGTTGATAAAATTCCGCATCATGCCCAAGATGCATCAAACGGGGCAATGACGTGTTCGATTTGGCAAAAGCATCCTATCCGCGTGACATGAATGGCCATGGCCGCAACCCGCCTGATGCCAAATGGCCCGGAGGAGCCAATATCGCAGTGCAATTTGTCGTCAACTACGAGGAGGGCGGCGAGAACTGCATCCTGCACGGCGACAAGGCCTCGGAGGCTTTTCTGTCCGAGATCGTAGGAGCTGCACCTTGGCCCGGACAGCGGCACATGAACATGGAATCCATCTACGAATACGGCGCGCGCGCCGGATTTTGGCGGCTGTGGCGCATGTTCACCGGACGCAAGATGGATGTGACAGTCTATGGTGTTGCCACGGCGCTGGCACGCGCTCCGGAGCAACTGGCTGCGATGATGGAAGCCGACTGGGAAATTGCCACGCACGGCCTCAAATGGGTCGATTACCGCGACACCCCGGTAGAACTCGAGCGTTCCGACCTGCATGAGGCCATCCGCATCCATGCAGCATTGACCGGCGAGCGCCCGCTGGGCTGGTATCTGGGACGCTGCTCGGAAAACACGCTCAAACTGGTGATGGAAGAGGGCGGGTTTGAATATTATTCAGACACTTATGCCGATGATCTGCCCTATTGGGTTGCCGATGGCGCAAAGCACCAGCTCGTCGTTCCATACACGCTCGACAGCAACGACATGCGCTTTGCCACGCCACAAGGGTTCAATTCCGGCGATCAGTTCTTCAGCTACCTGAAGGACTCTTTCGATGTGCTGTACGCAGAAGGCGCGACCGGATCGCCGAAGATGCTCTCCATCGGCCTGCACTGCCGCTTGGCCGGTCGTCCGGGCCGCGCGGCATCGCTGGCGCGGTTCCTTGACTATGTGCAGAGCCACGACAAGGTCTGGGTTGCCAAGCGCATCGACATTGCCCGCCATTGGGCAAAGACCCATCCGGCAGGCACTTGATGGCAGCAAAAACGATAAACTTCGAGCCGCTTACCAAGAAGGCATTTGCGCCCTTCGGCGATGTGATCGAGACCGATGGAGCGGAACTGCGCATCATCAACAGCGGCTCGACCGACCGCTTCCATGATCTGATGGCGATAGATGTCGCTTCGGAAGGTGGAAAAGCCATTGTCTCGATTTTCCGCGGCCAACCGTTCACGCTGCCGATAACCATCAAAATGGTCGAGCGCCATCCGTTGGGAAGCCAAGCCTTCATTCCGATGGGCAGGTTCCCGTTTTTGCTGGTTGTTGCCGACGATGACAACGGCATGCCCACGGTGCCACGGGCTTTTCTTGCGACTGGCGGGCAAGGGGTGAATTATGGCCGCAACATCTGGCATCATCCGCTGCTGTCGCTGGAAACAGTCTGCGACTTTATCGTCATCGACCGCTCCGGACCGGGCAATAACCTGCAAGAACATTTCTACGAAGGCGAGGGCTTTACCATCGCCTGATACTGAACCAAACTGACCGGACAATGATGATCGACGACAAGACAAGCTTCACCCTCAATGGCAAACCGGCGGCTGCAGATTGCCGTCCCGACACAACGCTGCTCGAATGGCTGCGCGCGCACCAGCGGTTGACCGGCACGAAGGAGGGCTGCGCCGAGGGTGACTGCGGCGCGTGCACAATCCTGATGTCAAAGCCGGACGGGTCCGGCTTTGCGGCTATCAATTCCTGCATCCTTGCAGTCGGGCAGATCGAGGGCCGCAGCATCATCACAGTCGAAGGGCTGGGTTCCGAAAGTGTGCACCCGATACAGGACGCGATGGCGAAAAACGGTTCATCCCAATGTGGCTTCTGCACGCCCGGCATTGTCGTCTCGCTGGCCGGTTTGCTGGCCGAAACAGCGCAGCCAAGCGAGGATGAAATCCACGATTCACTCGCTGGAAACCTTTGCCGCTGCACCGGCTACAAGCCGATTGTCGAGGCCGCCAAAGCTGTCGCCAAATCCGGCGTTGTCGCCATACCTCTCGTTGAATCAAAACATCCACCTGCATCGGCAACGGACTCATCCGGCAGCGTTTTTCATCGCCCGGCAACCCTTGACGCCTTCTTCGCTGTGCGCGCCGCCAACCCGCAGGCAATCATTGTCGCAGGTGCAACAGATCTCGGCGTGGCGCTGGCCGAACATGAAACCGCGTGGCCCGCTGCCTTGTGGACTGGTGCGGTGAAAGAACTGCGCGCAATCACCGAAGACGCGGCTCATTGGCATTTCGGAGCCGCTGTCACATGGTCTGAAATCCTCGAAAAGACCGCCGATGCCTACCCGTCGCTTGCCACGCTGTTGCGCCGTTTCGGGTCCACCCAAATCCGCAACATGGGCACCGTTGGCGGCAATATCGGAACCGCCAGCCCGATCGGCGACGGCCCTCCGGCGTTGATCGCCTTGGGTGCTACAATCACGCTGGCGTCCGCGCGGGGCGAGCATTCCATGCCGCTGGAAGACTTCTTCCTCGACTATCGCAAGACCGCGCTGCACGAGGATGAGATCATCAAATCCGTGACGGTGCCAAAGCCTGTTCCGGGCCAGCACTTCCGAGTCTGGAAAATCTCCAAGCGTTACGATCAGGATATCTCGACAGTGTGCGGCGCTTTCAATCTGGTGATCCGCGAAGGCATGATCGCATCCGCCCGCGTCGCCTTCGGCGGCATGGCTGCGACATCGCGGCGGGTGCCAACGGCGGAAGCCGCGCTGATCGGCAACCCGGTCTCTGACGCAACATTTGCAAACGCTGCAGATGCCATCCGCGCTGCGTTCAAGCCGCTGTCCGATTGGCGCGGAACATCGGACTACCGCACTGAAGTCGCGGGTAATCTTGCCATCCGCCTCGGCGCGGAGTTGAAGGGCGAACCGGTCGAGGTGATGGCAAATGGGGCGTCAGAATGACCGCGATTGAACGCCGCATCGTCGGCAAGGGCCTCGCGCATGACAGCGCGCTCAAACATGTGACCGGCACTGCCGCCTACATCGACGACATGCCCGAGCTGCCTGGCACGCTGCATGCGGCGCTGATCCTGTCGCCTGTTGCGCATGGCAGGTTGAAGTCTGTTGATGTCGCCGCCGCATTGGCCATGCCGGGTGTGGCTCGGATTGTTTTGGCCAAAGACATTCCAGGTCACAATGAAGTCGGCCCGATTTTGCACGGCGAATTGCTGTTTGCGCAAGAGATCGTTGATTTTCGCGGTTGCGTGATCGGCGCGGTTGCCGCCGAAACAATGGCCCAGGCTGTGAATGCAGCCAACGCAGTGAAGCTCGATATCGAGCCGCTGCCAGCCGTGCTCGATGTCGAAGCCGCGCATGCCGCCAAGAGCTATGTGCAGCCGTCGCAAACTGTGGCCGAGGGTGATATCACCGCCGGTTTTGCCGTTGCTGACCGTATTTTCACCGGTAGGCAGATTATCGGCGGGCAGGACCATTTCTATCTCGAAACCCACATCGCCTACGCCATTCCGGGCGAGGACGACGACATGCTCGTCCATTCCTCCACGCAGCATCCGACCGAGGTGCAGCATCATGTGGCCGGTATCCTTGGCATCCCGGCCAGCAAGGTCGAGTGCCAGGTCCGCCGGATGGGCGGCGGGTTCGGCGGCAAGGAAAGCCAGCCGACCATCATTGCCGGAGCCGCAGCATTGCTGGCCAAATACACCCGCCGTCCGGTCAAGCTGCGCCTGCGCCGCCGCGACGACATGACCGCCACCGGCAAGCGCCACCACATGGTGGCCAACTGGAGGGCCGGGATTGATAATCGGGGCCGCATCACGGCGCTCGACGTCGAATATCTCGCAGGTGCCGGCAACACGCCGGACCTGACCGGACCCGTGATCGCCCGAGCGCTGTGCCACACCGACAATGCCTATTTCATTCCTAACGCCCATTTCGTCGGCCATGCCTGCAAGACCAATACGGTATCCAACACCGCCTTCCGCGGCTTTGGCGGCCCGCAGGGCGTTATCGCCATCGAAGCAATCATGGACACGATTGCCCGCGAGGCCGGGATCGACCCAAACGAACTGCGCCGCATCAACTATTACGGTCCCGAGACCGGCGAGGTGACGCCCTACGGCCAGCCGGTCGAGGACAATCGCCTGCCGGAGGTAACCGAAGCAGTTTTAGCCAATGCCGAAGGGGACCGCCGTCGCGCTGAAATCGATGCGCACAATGCCGCAAACCCGATCATCCGGCGAGGCCTCGCGATGATGCCGATCAAGTTCGGCATTTCGTTCAATTTGACCGCGCTCAATCAGGCGGGTGCGTTGGTCCATGTCTATCAGGATGGCTCGGTCCACCTGAACCATGGCGGCACCGAGATGGGGCAGGGCCTGTTCATCAAGGTCGCGCAGGTTGTCGCCGACGTGTTCCAGATCGAGATGGACGCCATCAAGATCACCGCGACTGCGACAGGCAAGGTGCCCAACACGTCTGCCACCGCAGCCTCGACCGGCTCGGACCTCAACGGCATGGCCGCCTTCAATGCTGCCACCGCCATCCGTGGACGTATGACCAAAGTTGCCGCTGATCATTTTGGCGCGGGCGACGAAATCATCACCTTCCGCGAAGGCCGCGTCCACGCCAACAATGAGTCTGTCTCGTTTGGCGAACTCGCCAAGATGAGCTGGCTGAAACGCGTACAATTGTCCGAGGCGGGCTTTTACAAGACGCCGAAAATCCACTGGGACGGCAAGACCATGCGGGGCCGTCCGTTCTTCTACTTCTCCTATGGCGCGGCAGTCTCCGAAGTCGCCATCGACACGCTGACGGGCGAGACCCGCTGCCTGCGCGCCGACATCGTGCAGGACGTCGGCACACCGCTCAATCCGGCGATTGACCTCGGCCAGATCGAAGGCGCATTCGTGCAAGGCATGGGCTGGGTCACCTGCGAGGAACTGTGGTGGGACAAGGATGGGCGCCTGCGCACGGTCGGCCCGTCCACCTACAAAATCCCCGGCTCGCGCGACGTACCGCCGGTGTTCAACGTGTCGCTGCTCGACCAGTTGCCCAACAAGGAAGAAACCGTCTTCCGCTCCAAGGCCATCGGTGAACCGCCGCTGATGCTGGCCATTTCCGTCTGGCTCGCCATCCGCGATGCGATTGCCTCGATTGGCGGCAAAAAATTCGCGCCGGACCTCGAAGCACCCGCTACGCCCGAGCATGTGTTGGAGGCGATCGGGAAGTTGCGGGTGCGTGCGTCTGAAGCGCCCGTATGAACGCCCCCCTCATCTGCCCGTCGGCATCTTTTCCCTATTGGAAAAATGGGGAGAACACAGGCAATCGCCGAGCCATCGAGATTAGCCGTCTTCTCCCCATGTCTTCCGTGGGGAGAAGATGCCGACAGGCAGATGAGGGGAATACTCCAACCTTGTCTGCAAAAATATCATGAACCTCGCCACCCTCAACACCCTACCCAAACCCGCCTTCACCCGAATTCTCGGTGCCGTCTTCGAACACTCACCATGGGTCGCCGAACGCGCATACTCCGCCGCACCATTCGCCAGCCTCGAAGCCCTACGCACTGCAATGGTCAACGTCGTCGATCAAGCCCCGACGGAACAACAGCTCGTCCTCATCCGCGCGCACCCTGATCTTGCGGGCAAAGCCGCACTGGCAGGCGAACTCACGGCCGAATCCACCTCCGAGCAAAAAGGCGCAGGTCTCGACGCGCTGACAACAGAAGAATTCGCCAATTTCCACCGCCTCAACGATGCCTACAAAGCCAAATTCGATTTCCCCTTCATCCTCGCCGTGCGCGGCCACGACAAGCATTCGATCCTCGCAGCCTTCGAAACCCGCTTGTTGAACGATGCCGAATCTGAAAGGGCTGAAGCCCTGAGGCAGATCGCCCGCATTGCCGGTTTCCGGCTCGCCGATCTCATTTCCTGAAAGGTTTCTAATGGGCAAATTATCCACCCACGTTCTCGACACAGCCTCAGGCCGCCCGGCCGCCGAAATGCGCATCGTGCTGGTCCGGATCGCCGAAGGCGAGCTCGAGCATGTCAAAGATGTCTTGACCAACGCTGACGGGCGCACCGACGAGCCGCTGCTTGAAGACGCGGCGCTCGAAATCGGCCACTATGAGCTGCGCTTCTTCGTCGCCGATTATTTCACCATGCAAGGCACCGAACAGGCCGATCCGCCATTCCTTGACGTGGTTCCTGTCCGCTTCTGGATCGCCGATGGCGAGGGCAATTACCACGTGCCGCTACTGGTCAGCCCATGGGCCTATTCGACCTATCGAGGGTCGTGATTTCGCCACAGCGCGCTGGCAATGAAGGCATATCGCGTTAGGAGTTGAGCCAGAATGTCGCCAGCCGCCCTTGTCATGACTGCACTGCTCTCCGGCACCTCCTGGGTCGCCTCCGGCTCATCCGACCAGACGCTATCCTTCGACAACGGCAAAATCGCCACCTTCACCGGCTGCAACCGCGGCTTCGGCACCTATGTCGAAACCGACGACGGCTCCTCGCTCACGCTATCAATAGTCGGTGTCACCAAAATGGCCTGCGGCGAAGAGGCGATGAAAGCGGAACAAGACTGGCTCGCGCTCGCTGCCAAGGTGAAGTCATTCGTGCTTGAGGACAATGAGTTGCTGCTGGTGGACGAGGCAGGTGCAACGCTGGCGACATTGGCACCGAAGCCGGAGGCGGAGGAGTAGGGTTAAGCCTCAATCTCGTGCCGTGCGGCATTGACCAGAAACGCACTGCGGGTCATCCGGCGGCTCTTGGCGGCAACGTCAATCGCTTCCAGCATCGAGCGCTCCAGCGTTATGTTCGCCCGCACCACTTCCGTGCCATTCTCAATCAACGGCACCTGAATAAGAAACGCGCCCTTGGCTAAAGCCTCACGCACATCCGCGCGCGCCAAAATCTCCGCATGGCTTGAAGGCTCCGGCATACCGCCATCCTCCGCCGCCAGCCGCAAGGCATCCGCCGCCTCGCGCACAATATCAGACTGCTCATCCGCCGCCGAAAACACATGCGGCAAATCCGGAAACTGAACTCCGAAGGCGCTGTCGCCGTCTTGCTCAACCCATGCAAAATAATAGCGCATGATCCATCTCCCTTTCGGCCATCAACGTGCTCAAATCCAACCCGCCTGCTTGGCAATCGCCCGCGCGGTCCCCTCGGGCAAATCCTTCTTCGGATGCGGCACAATCACCGTGCGCTCATTCTTCGCAAACTTGTGGTGGGACCCGACCACCGAAACTTCGACAAACCCGTCTCGCTTGAGACGTTGAATGATTTTCCGGCTGTTGCGTTCCATGACGGCATCCGTTGATGTGTATAATTATGCGTATCAATCTACTCAAAGTCAAGAGCAAGTGCGCTAATAATGGCGCATTCAGGAACCGCGGCTGTAGCAGGCTCGAGCATCAATCCGACTTAGGTTGCCATAAGACTTTCTTGTGCGCCAAGACCTCGGCAATCCAAACAAGTTCCGCCGCAACAATCAGGCTAAAACCTATCGAAGCGCGACCAAATCGAATAAATCGCGAAAAAAATTAAGGCTCCGATTCCGCCTGCCGACCAAACTCGCCATCCACTATGAAAAAGCTCTTGCTTTCCAATTGACGGTATCAATACCCCAATCCCAAACATGTAAATTAGGACAAACCAAAGCAATACAAAAATGCTCTTAAGTGGTTCGTCTCGAAATTCGGCGAGGAGTTTATTTCGTACAGCCTGCCTTCTAACCGCTCCCCAAACGATTCCAGCCAAGCTGATTGACATTGCTACAAAAACTAGAAAAGCCATCTATAGCCTACGTTCTTTTGGCAGTAGCAAATCGCATTTCGCTCTCTCAATTCCTTCTCTTCCCCTCCACCAAATCCAGAACCACTCTCGCCGCATCCAGCACATTCGTCCCCGGCCCGAACACCTCCGCCACGCCGTGTTCCTTCAAAAACGCATAATCCCCGCGCGGCACCACGCCGCCGCAGATGACGATGATGTCGCCGCCGCCGTTGGCTTTCAACGATTGCACCAATTGGGGCAAGAGTGTCTTGTGGCCGGCGGCGAGCGAGGACACGCCGACGACATGGACCTTCTTGGAAATCGCTAGCGCCGCCGCCTCTTCCGGCGTTTGGAACAGGTCGCCCGCGATCACCTCAAAGCCGATGTCGCCGAAGGCTGAGGCGATAACCTTGGCACCACGGTCGTGGCCGTCCTGACCGAGCTTGGCGATCAACAGGCGCGGCACGCCGGTTGGCCCCATCGACACTTCGCCAATCTGCGCAACCAAATTCTGATATTCCGGATCGCCTGCGTAGGCTGCGCCGTAGACGTCATGCACCACTTCCGGCACCGCCGCGTGACCGCCGAAAACCGCGCGCATTGCGTCGGAAATCTCGCCGATTGTCGCCCGCGCCCGCGCGCAATCGACGGCAGCTTCCAAGATGTTGCGCTGTCCGCTTTGCGCCACAGCCTCCAGCGCCGCAAGTGTCGCCGCAACCCTCGCGGGATCGCGCTGCCGCTTGATGCGGGTGAGCAGTTCGATCTGCCCCTTGCGCACGGCGCTGTTGTCAATCTCCAGTGTCGAAATCTCCGCCTCTTCCTCCAGCCTGTATTTGTTGACGCCGACG
>JANMQE010000412.1:0-3636 GCA_031370195.1 Phyllobacteriaceae bacterium | reverse complement strand
CGCTCGTCAAAAGAGCCATCTTCATGGCTGCGCTGAGCGCCAGCCGCACCAACCCCCAGCTCAGGCAAACCTATGAACGCCTGATAAAAGCAGGCAAAAAGCCCATCGTCGCCCTCACCGCAATCATGCGAAAACTCATCGTCATCGCCAACGCAAAATTGAGAGACGCAGCACTCGTCAACAACCCAATCATCTGAGTTGATGACGGCTCTCCGGACGGACTTCACTCACCCCTTGCTGATCGTCTCCAGCTTCCTTTGCATCGCGGCAATCTGCTCTTTCAGGTCGCTCAGATCATCCTTGCCCGTCTCGCCCACCGCCGATTTGGCGGTTTCGGCCGCAGTTGACGGTGCTGCCGCGCCCGCTGGTGCGAAGGGGATAAACATTTTCATCGCCTTCTGGAACATTTCCGTGTTGCGGCGCACGGTGGCTTCCATGGCCTTCATCGGCTCGATGCCGATCATGCCCATCGGCGTCTTGCCGAATGCGGCGGTGAGCTGTTCGCGCATGCGTTCCTGTTCGACGGCGAAGGATTTCAGCGACTGTTCGAGGAAACTTGGCACCACCATCTGCATCTGATCGCCGTAGAATGAGATCAACTGGCGCAGGAACGGGATCGGCAGCATGGTCTGCCCGTCCTTGTTCTCCAGTTCAAAAATGATCTGCGTCAGCACCGGATGGGTGATGTCCTCGCCGGTTTTGGCGTCTTGAACCGTGAATTCCTCGCCCTTTTTGACCATTTCGGCCAGATCTTCCAGCGTGACATAGGTGCTTGTGCTGGTGTTGTAGAGACGCCGGTTCGCGTATTTCTTGATGACGATGTCATCTTTTTTCGCAGGCATGCTTCACCTCCCAATGATTGCCGCCGCATGGGCATTCGCCCTGTTTAAGCGAAGACTTTCATTTGAAATTCTTCTTATGCTGCACAGTATGCGCAAAATGCTGCACTTTCCAAGAGAATTTGTGCGCCGCGAAAGCGCAGTGCAACAATGCGGTAAACGGCGTGTTCGCGAAATAGTCCAAGCGGTCAGTCGTAATCCCATATTCCCGTTTGACAGCAACCGTTTCCGGTGAAACCCTTGGGCCAGAGCCGGTAACGCGGCACAGTTGAAATTACGGGAGAGATTTACATGAGCCAGTCCATTGTCATCGCCAGCGCCGCCCGCACTCCGGTCGGCTCGTTCAACGGCGCATTCGCCGACGTTGCAGCGCACACGCTTGGCGCCGTTGCCATCACCGAAGCGCTGGCCCGCGCCGGTGTCGCGCCGGAAGAGGTGGATGAAGTCATTCTTGGCCAAATCCTTGCCGCTGGTCAGGGTCAGAACCCCGCGCGTCAGGCGTCAATGGCCGCAGGCATTCCAAAAGAGGCGACAGCGTGGGGCCTCAACCAGCTGTGCGGTTCCGGCCTTCGCGCGGTGGCGCTCGGCATGCAGCAGATTGCCACGGGCGATGCCAAAATCATCGTCGCTGGCGGTCAGGAATCCATGTCGATGGCTCCGCACTGCGCGCATCTGCGCGGCGGCGTCAAGATGGGCGACTTCAAAATGCTCGACACGATGATGAAGGATGCGCTGACGGATGCGTTCTTCGGGTATCCGATGGGCAACACGGCTGAAAACGTCGCCAAACAGTGGCAGTTGACCCGCGATGAGCAGGATAATTTTGCTGTCGCCTCGCAAAACAAGGCGGAAGCCGCGCAAAAGGCGGGCAGGTTCAAGGACGAAATCGCGCCAGTGACGCTGAAAACCCGCAAGGGTGAAGTGGTCATCTCGGACGATGAATACATCAAGCATGGCGTGACCATCGACAGCATCAACAAGCTTCGCCCGGTGTTCGACAAGGAAGGCACCGTCACAGCCGCCAACGCATCCGGCATCAATGATGGCGCGGCGGTCACCGTTTTGATGAGCGAGGCGGAGGCCAACCGGCGCGGAACAACGCCGCTCGCCCGCATCGTGTCGTGGGCAACTGCGGGGGTTGACCCTGCGATCATGGGCACCGGCCCGATCCCTTCGTCGCGCAAGGCGCTTGAACGGGCGGGCTGGAAAGTTGACCAGCTTGATCTCATTGAAGCCAACGAGGCCGTCGCGGCGCAGGCCTGCGCCGTCAACAAGGACATGGGCTGGGTTACATCCATCGTCAACGTCAACGGCGGCGCAATTGCCATCGGCCATCCGGTCGGTGCGTCCGGCGCGCGCATCTTGAACACGCTCGTGTATGAAATGAAGCGCCGCGGCGCCAAACGCGGCCTTGCAACGCTGTGCATCGGCGGCGGCATGGGCGTTGCGCTTTGTGTTGAGGCGATCTGAGAGAAGAGAGTGAGTAGTCAGTAGTGAGTCAGGAGTGGGCCGCCATATCGTTGTGCGTCAGTTATTCGGTTAGGCATCAATCACTACTCACTACTCACCAATTTAAGTCTGGGAGGACAACATGGCACGAACAGCGCTGGTCAGCGGCGGATCACGGGGCATTGGGGCGGCGATTTCTGTCGCGTTGAAAGCGGCGGGCTATACTGTCGCCGCCAATTACGCGGGCAATGATGCGGCTGCGGCGGCATTTACGGCGGAAAACGGCATCCCGACCTACAAATGGGACGTCTCGGACTATGCCGCCTGCGCGGCTGGCATTGCCAAGGTCGAGGCTGATCTTGGCCCGATTGAGGTTCTCGTCAACAATGCCGGCATCACCCGCGATGCGATGTTCCACAAGATGACGCCTGAACAGTGGGGCGCAGTGATCGGGACGAACCTCTCAGGCCTGTTCAACATGACGCACCCGGTTTGGTCGGGCATGCGCGACCGCAAGTTCGGCCGCGTCATCTCGATCTCGTCGATCAACGGCCAGAAGGGGCAGGCGGGTCAAGTCAACTATTCCGCCGCCAAGGCCGGTGACATCGGCTTCACCCGCGCGTTGGCACAGGAAGGCGCGCGTGCAGGGATAACCGTAAACGTCATCTGTCCGGGTTACATCGGCACCGAAATGGTCATGGCAATCGACGAAAAAGTGCTGAACGAGCGCATCATCCCGCAAATTCCAGTGGGACGACTTGGTACGCCGGAAGAGATTGCCCGGTGCGTTGTATTCTTGGCGTCGGACGACGCAGGGTTCATCACGGGTTCGACAATCTCGGCGAATGGCGGACAGTTTTTCGGGTAGGGTGGGTGCAAATCTTCCCATCTCCCCGCCACATGCGGGGAAAAGGGGAGAGTTCACCGGCCGGTGCATTCCTTGCCAAGCGTGATAATCTTCAAGATTGGTGGCTTTCATGCGTCATATCTTGCTTGCCACACTTTCGCTGCTGCCGTCCCTTGCACTTGCTGATGCCATAGACGGCGATTGGTGCCACAACGACGGCTCGCACCTGCGCATTGATGGCCCATCAATCACGGTGGGCACCGCACCAAGCATCATGGGCAAATATGCCCGCCACGCCTTCAGCTATATTGCCCCATCCGGTGATCCGGAGGCTGGCGCAGAGATTATCTTCCGCCTTCGCTCCGAAACAGAAATGCGCCGCGTGCGTGATCCCGCAGCGATGCCGGAACATGACGATCTGTGGCAACGCTGCCAGACAATCGGCTGAAATTGCCTGTGCCACCAGCGTGCCATGCGTTTCCTGCACGCGTCGTAGAGGCG
>JANMQE010000384.1:0-6449 GCA_031370195.1 Phyllobacteriaceae bacterium | reverse complement strand
GAAATTGGGGTTTCCACCCGGGTCGGTTCGGTAGTAATTCTGCGAATACGCATATTGTGCGACCAAAATCGGTTTGTTTGAAAGGATGTGGCCGGGGCCAACAATTGCTTGTTGAAAGAATTGGCCTCGACTAAGCGTTGCCACAACGGTGCCATTGACGGTCAACTTTGTGTCGTCCGCTTGAGCCAGGAATCGAACTAGATCTCCGCGGTTCGAGCCAGTGACGAGCGGCATGGTCACGAACTCGCGGCCCCAAGTATTCGTTGGGGGGAGTTGCTCGACCAAGTGATCGGCGGCAAAATAGTCGCTTGGAATGAAGGTTGCGCGGTTACCTCCGAATACGGCCACGGGTTTGGTACTGGTGATGATCGAACCCGTCAAATCCGAAGGGCCATTTCGGCTACCACCTGCTAGATCGCGTAGCAAATAGGTCTCACCTTGATTGAGGGTCACGGTATGCGTTGGTATTGCAAACTCGGACTTCAATACATTGAGGTAAACGAGTCGCCCGGTTGGTGCGCTGAACGCGTATGTCTTGGTCTCGTTTAGACCAACATTCATATTCACTACGGTATTAAATCCGGTCAAAGAAACGACAGGACCAGGAGTTCGGGTCGCGCGAAAACGGACCGTGATCGGACCGCTATCTTGCCGACCGCTGATCGTAAAATAGTGTGTCCCTGTACTCAGAACTTTTGCTGAGAAATCTGAGCCATCGTTGCTGCCGCCAACAAACTGTATGGTCGGTCCGGTAATTCCCCAATTGAGCGGAAGGAACGATTCAACATTGTCCAACTGAATGGTTTCCCCGGCGGTCGCATCGATTCGAAACACTTTGGCCGCATTTCCCGGATTGAGTGTTACCTCCAAATCAGCGTCGAAGGTCAACAAAGGCGCAGAAGCTAAATCATCGATGCGAAAGCGATAGTTCGCTTGTGTGGATTGACGGCTCTGAATAAAAACGAAATACTCGCCCGATTCGGGGACAATGATAAGACGATTTCCAGGTGGATCTGAGTCAACTGTCTGAAAACCGGAATCGAAGATAATTCGGCCACCTGAATTGGCGATGCGATAATTCACTTGATCGAAATAGGGCAGCAATTGATCGATCCGAATTCGCTGCCCCGACGTCAGCGTTGTTCGATACACAACTTGACTATTTCCAGAGACCGATCCAATCGCTTCTGTGCTGGTATCCAGTTTAGGAGCTAATGATATGTTTTGAATTTTGAAACTGAAATCCTTAGGAATACTTGGATCACCATGGAATAAAACGTAATGACGTCCAGATTGAAAGACGCGACCAATGCCGTCGACTTCGTTTACATTGGCCGCACCGAAGATACCTCGCCCCCAGATCGGATTGAGTGACTGGCCATAGATACCGAAAATGAATGCTCCCGAGATTCCGTCGAAGAGTAGTTTGTCTCCGACGGTAGCATCAAATGTGTAGACAAGAGCTTCGCGCTCTGTCGGGAAATTTCCGTTCACTACGGTATTTAGCCCGATAGGAATCGCGAACGTATCGAGGTCGAGCACACGAAATTTATAGCTGCCAGAATCGGTCGGAGTGTTTCCACCTACGGTTATCGTGTAGGTTCCCGATTGAGGTAAAAAAGCTGGTCCGTAACGCGGTATGTCTTGTAGTTCGCTGGCAGCTCCAAAACCGGTAAATAGTCGCGTCCCATCGGGTGCATTAAGTATCACATACAAGTTTTCGTTGGCATTATCGAGCCCGTCGACCAAGATTCGAGTGCCAGCGGGAGCGGAAAACTGGTACGTCGCGGGAACACCCGGCGTTACCGTTAATGTTTGGGTAGTGTTGAAACCACTTTGCACGACGATTGGACCGTCGACGAGACTTGGCAAAATAGTTACGCTACCACCCTCTTGGACGATCGGGGCGCCGATGAGTAACGTGTAATCTCCACTTATCATCAAGCTGGAAGAAAACCTGGCACCGCTTTGATTCAGTGTGATTGCGTTACCGACTGGATCCAACAACTGGTACGTAACTCGAAAGAAAGGGGTTACACTTTGGACGTCGAAACTAAATGTTTGGGCTGCAGTCGCGGCAAATCGATAGGGAGTGATATGTCCTGTCGAGACATTGGTTGTCGTCGGACTTCCGAGTGCAAGCAGAGGAGCCGATTTTAAATCCAGCAGTCGAAAACCAAACGAGGATGTTCGAAACGATGCGCTGTCGACAACGATGAAATAGGTGCTTGTTTCGTTAAGAACCATCACTTGTTCATCGCCCGATGTGGTACCGAGGACTTGTTGACCACCGGGTCCATAGATTGAAAACGTGCTGAGACGTTCTTGGTTAAGCGCGTCATAGTAGAGGAATTGTCCCGCGATGCCGTCCAGACGATAGATCTCGGCTCGACCTGCGGGATCGAAGGTGCCGCTGTATTCCGTACCAAAGCTAACCTTGGGTGCAGCGTCCATATCAATCAATCGAAAGAAGAAATCAAATGTAGTTGATTGTTCCCCTGTAATCAAAAAGGAGTACTTGCCTGTTTCCCTAAACGACAAGGCTCCGTAAAAGTTACCGAATGAGTTATTGTCGGTCTGAATGGCAAGTTCCCCTAGTTCTCCACTGGGCGATAGAAATTGGATGCGAACGTTAGGAGGTGGACTTGGAATGATGGCATCATAATACAAATGCTGGCCAGCTAAGACATCGAAGGACACAACTTTCGATTCGCGGCCCGTCGGGAAATGGACCGTGATTTTGTCGCCGAGAGTTGCGGGCACAGCCGCTGTCGCAACGTCGATCAATTCAAAATTGAAGGTTCCACTGTAGCCATCAAAGGGTGGTGACACGACCAACGAACCAGTCCCGGCCGCGTCCGTCACGAACGGACCAACGTCGCGCCCATCCGTGTTACCCAGATTGAATTCAGTCGTTCCATTGGGCCGACGTATTTGCACGTTGCTTGCTGTCGTTGCACCCGAGTATTGTCCCGGTGACATCGTGACCTGGGTATTGTTCTCCGTCGCGACGACTAGAAACTGAGTCCCCTCAACATGGGCAATGGAGGCATATGTGTTTTCATACCCGAGATTAAAGTACTCTTTTCCAAGCGAATTGACCGGCAGGGCCAAGAATGCGTCGGACGTGCTGATAGCCAGATCAAGGCCATAGACGGCAACTGGTTCTTGAGTGACAACATGGATTCCCCTGCGCTCAACACGGGCAATGAGTTCGGCTTCCACATCGAAATCCGTATCGTTGTCGTTGCTGCTGTCGTCAACATCCAAACTGGGAAGTTCCACGACACTCACTTCTCCAGGATTGACGATGAAGTCTCTGTGAAACGGCAGCGAGGTGGCGGGGTCGATGAGACCGGGGATATCGACCACCCCAGTCGTGGCAATATCCCCCGAGATGTAAAGTACTTTTTGCGGGCGATTGTTGCCTTCGAATAGGTTGTCTGGAAATCCGACCCAGAACTCCTTGCCACGACTGTTCAATGGGCCCTGCGGGCCTGGCGGACCTGGCGGACCTGGAGGGCTTGGAGGAAAGGGACTCGGATCGGAGGGTGGGGCCGAAGGGTTCCCAGAATTCGGCAGATTCGAATTCGTGTCGGTGACAGGTCTACCAACGACAACATTGGGCCCTGGCGAGGGGATCGCATCGAACGTTGACGCCCCTCGCCCATTTGCCCCGGGGAACAACGATCCGCCATTTGTCAATGGACTGCCACTTGGCTTTGGAGCAGAAGACGATGAGGAAGGGGCTCGCAATGGAACGCCTTGTTCAAAGCGCACGGACGGAATCACAACGGATGTCCGTTTGTCCCCATCGTTGTTTACCAGTCGCAAAACCAATTGAGCTTTGGTTCCCGGCAAGACATCAACTAGCGACAACGATACTTTATTAGCGTTCAACGTTACGCTGCTTGTGTTAGTCACCGGCAGGCCTTCGGTGACATTAAAAAAAGCATCTCGTCCTGCGCCCAATGTAGGAACCAAGGATTGGCCCGAAGCATCCAACAGGGCCGCTTCAAAGGCATCATGGGCTCTGCCCTGGCTGGAGGTATCGAAGCTTAACGAGGAGTATTCGAAGCTGAGCAAATTCGCATCCGAAGGGATCACCACATCCGAAATTAGCGACGTTATGAAGGAAGATCCTTCTTGCAACTTTGGAGAGCAAGCTGCAGCCGAAACACTTCCGCTGTCCGAACCGCCACCATTCTGAGAAAAACGCCAACTTGTCCCAAAATCCTTGCTGTTGATCGCATTGATGATTTTCAAGACATCGAGGGGTGTCACAAAGTTATCGCAGTCCACATCCACATAGGGGGGGGGCAACTTTCCGTTGGCACCGATCGGTGGGAGCGGACTCGAGTTCGAATCACGAATTTTCGGTTCGTTGATTTCGTTGATTACGATCAAGACATCGAGCGGAGTGACGGTTTGAAATTCATCCCCCTTCACATTCAGAGGTTGCAGGACATTCGTCCAATCCGAGGCCAACATGTGTCGTGGTTCAAGCGATTCCATGCCATGCAATAGAATTCGTCGAAACTCATTGCGTTCCAAGAATGGTTTCACGGCCCGTCGTTGACGTGTAAAACGGCTGTGTTTTTGCATGTTTTTGACTCCTTACCATTGATATGCGCGAAATGGCGGCACCTTTACAGCGGTCGGTCAACTTTTTCAATTAATACCAATAGTATCCCACATGACTATGCGCAATTACAATGATCTAGGTTTGGGATCATCGCAAAAAAATTAGTAGTCAAAACATTGTCCTCTTTTACTCCGCAACAAGGCATGAGCTCGCGCTCTAGCTCAGGTTTTACAGGAACCCAACGAGCGAAGGGCGTCGCTCGTCCAAATGCATCGCCTCTTGCTTTCTGTTCGCCGAAAAACCATGCATACGACACCACCGAGTTTGCTTGAACGATTGAGGCGGCCCGGTGAGGATCCTGCTTGGGAGCGGTTCGTATTGCTCTACACACCGTTCATCTTCAGTTTGGCTCGACGATTTGGACTCAACCGGGATGCGGCAGCGGATGTAGTCCAGGATGTCTTTGTTCTACTAGCCAGGAAAATGGTCGAATTCACATACGATCCTGAACAGAGTTTCCGAGCTTGGCTGCGGACCGTGGTTATGAACCGGATGTACGAGAGCGCTCGCCAACGAAGAATCACTTTGATTACGGGTGGCGATCCGATTGAAATCGAACAACGGGATGTCGCAGCTGCCTTTGAAGAGGCAGAATATCGCCATTATGTTACCGCACGAGCTCTAGAAATCATGCAGCGCGAATTTGCTCCGACGACTTGGAAAGCTTGCTGGGAATTGATCATGACAGGCAAATCTGCTGCAGAAGTTGCGAAAGAGCTAGGCATGAGTGAAGGTGCTGTTTATGTGGCAAAATGTCGAGTTCTCGGTCGGTTGCGAACGGAACTTGCCGGATTGCTGTAAGATTCGAGTAGCATGCGCATATCGACTAGTGCATTGTGACAGTTTAATTTTAGGATTAGCCGACGTGCGTTAGCACCGGTTGTGGATGGGAAAACCGACGCCAACGCGTTTCGGCTAATTTCGCGAGAGTCCATTATGCCAAACGGCCGTCCATGTCCTCAAGTCGATGAACTAGCACGCTTAGCAAACGGTGAATTGACGGGAACCGAAGCAGATTCCATTTGTAACCACGTGCAATCTTGTTCAACTTGCACTGCAATCTTGGCAGCGATTCCAGATGACGAAAGGATGGTTGGATCGATTCGACGCACATCTTCCACGAGGGATGCAATGGATGATGAAGATCGCGAAGCGGTGGGATTATTGATGACTCGATTGCGTTTCCTTCCGAGATACACTAAATCCGCGCGCGCTTCGGGAACGGAAAAAGAAACAGATAATGACTGCGTCGCCGACACTGGGCTGGATCGTTTGAGAAATGAGAACGACTCGCAGGTTGAGTTTAACCAGTTCGTTCGTGACTTCTTAAGTCCGCCGGAGTCCAACCTGGAGGTGGGGCGATTGGGATTTTATCGCGTACTCCGCAGACTGGGTTCCGGTGGAATGGGGATCGTATTGGAAGCGGAGGATACGCAACTTGGCAGAATCGTTGCACTGAAAGTGATGCAACCGCGATTGCTGCACAGTGAATCGAATCGTCGACGATTCCTTCAGGAGGCACGTGCCGTAGCTGCCCTTGAGCACGATCACATCGTACCTATCTACCAGGTCGGTGAGGAACGTGGCATTCCATTCCTCGTAATGCCGCTTTTGAAAGGCGAGTCACTTGATAGCCTGCTTCGGCGTGAAGGGCCCTTGCGAATGGATCAAGCGGTTGAGATTGGTTTGCAGATTGCCTTGGGGTTGGCAGCAGCTCATCAACAGGGTGTTGTTCATCGTGACATCAAGCCCGCAAACATATGGATGGAGGAGAGAGCCCGCGGAGATTCCAACTCTACAAACG
>JANMQE010000373.1:0-3561 GCA_031370195.1 Phyllobacteriaceae bacterium | reverse complement strand
GCCCAGAGGCCGGTGGCGAGAGCGAGAAACACCCAGCCGTAAAAGACAATCTCGACGACGATTGACCAATAGGCCCCGTCCATGAATTCCCGTCCGAAGGCGGGCGCGAACATGGTGGCGTTGGCCAGCCAATCCGCCCATGCCGCTTGCTGGCCGGACGATTGATAGGTCAGCGTCATGGCAAAGGTGATCGTCATGCAGGCGAGGTAGCCCGGATAAAGCCGGGCAGACCGCAGGATGGCAAACTTGGCTGCTGTGCGGCCCTCTGCTGTCCAGGCAATGACAAAGCCGGAGATGACGAAGAACCAATCGACACCGATGTAGCCATACACGGCAAGGCGCGCGGCATCCGGATATGCGGTTATCTGCTCACCGGCGGCGTGGCCGCGGAACAGCCAGTGGAACGCCACGACCATCAGCGCGGCGGCGAGACGCAGCATGTCAAGCAGCGCAAAGCGCGTGTTGTCTTGCTTGTCTTGGTTTGCAGCCATTGCGGGGTCCCTTCGGCGCTTCGCCAAAACTGAAACTACGGCAACTGCACGTGCAAGTGTGAAAAAGTCAAAAGTGTCGTTAAACACTTTGGTTACCATGTTTTGTCTGGCCAAGGCGCACTGCATGGTTGCGTGAGTTTGAAGACGAGATTACTGTTCCTTGGGGCGCTTGATGACTATGGAGCCCGATATGAATTATGCAACATTCGTGCCCTGGATGCTGACGCTGGTCTCGCTGACGGTTAGTGCGTGGCAATATACTTTAACCAGCAAACAAAAGAACCTGGAACCGTTTCTCAAAGCACAGTTGGACTTTACGCTGAAGGCAACGGAATCAATGGCCACCCTGGCGGTCGAGACAGATCCAGCGAAATGGGAGGAGGCCCGCAGGGCATTTCAAAAGCTGTATTGGGGAACGCTCACTGTCGTCGAAAGCAAAGAACTTGAAGCGGCCATGATCTGTGTCAACAAACTGATACCGCCGGGCAAGGTTGAAGACATACAGCTGCCGGTAACCACCCTGCAGGTGCCTTCATACTTTTTGGCGCTGACGGCACGGAATTTTCTGATGGACAGCTGGAAAATTGAACTTCCGACACTGAAAGGTGGCAAAGAGGGTGCTCAGGCAACCAACCCATGCAAGTCATAGGCATCGCTGGCCTCGATCTTGACGGTCACGATATCGCCAACGCGGATCGGGCGGCGTGCCGTGATGTGGACGTTGCCGTCGATCTCCGGCGCGTCGTATTTGGTGCGGCCTTTGGCGGTCAGACCGTTTGAACTGTCGATGATGACTGGCAGACGCTTGCCGACCTTGCGCTTCAAAATGTCGGCAGAAATCTTCTGTTGCCGCTCCATGAAACGGCGGTGCCGCACATCCATGATCTCTTTGGGGACGAAGGGCAGACCGATGTCATTGGACTTGGCACCCTTGACCGCCTCGTATTTGAAGCACCCCGCACGCTCGATCTTGGCCTCGTCGAGAAAGTCGAGCAGCATTTCAAAATCGTCATCGGTTTCACCCGGGAACCCTGCGATGAAGGTCGAGCGCAACGCCAGATCCGGACATACTTCGCGCCAGCGCTTGATGCGGCCCATGACCTTGTCGGAGTGGGCGGGGCGCTTCATGGCTTTGAGCACATTCGGGCTGGCGTGCTGGAACGGAATGTCGAGATAGGGGAGGATTTTGCCGTCTGCCATCAGCGGAATGACATCATCGACATGCGGGTAGGGGTAGACATAATGCATGCGCACCCAGACGCCGAGCGAACCCAACTCGCGCGCCAGATCGACAAACTTGGCGCGCACGGTCTTGTCGCCCCACTGGCTCTCGGCATAGCGAATGTCTTGGCCGTAGGCGGAAGTGTCCTGCGAGATGACAAGGATTTCCTTGACGCCGGCCTTCACCAGTTTCTCGGCCTCTTTCAAGACATCTGACGCCGGGCGCGAGACCAGATCGCCGCGCAACGCCGGAATGATGCAGAATGTGCAGCGGTTCGAGCAGCCCTCGGAGATTTTCAGGTAAGCATAGTGGCGCGGGGTGAGCTTGATGCCCTGTTCGGGCACAAGGTTCATGAATGGATCATGTGCGGGCGGCGCGGCCTCGTGCACGGCGTTCATGACGCTTTCGTAGGCTTGCGGACCGGTGATGGCGAGGACGTTCGGGTGTTTCTGGCGGATGACATCCGGTTCGGCACCAAGGCAGCCGGTGACGATCACCTTGCCGTTTTCATTCATCGCCGCGCCGATTGCCGACAGCGATTCGTCGCGGGCGCTGTCGAGAAAGCCGCAGGTATTGACGATGACCATATCCGCGCCGTCATGCTTTCGGGTGATCTCATAGCCTTCGGCGCGCAGGCGGGTAATGATCCGCTCGGAATCAACGAGTGCCTTGGGGCAGCCAAGTGAGACAAAAGAAACGCGCGGTGCGGTCATGGCTGGTCCTTCGGAAATTCGAACGGCCCGATAGCATGGAATGGGGAAGGGTGTAAGTCTTGGATTTGAGGTGCCACAGTCCCGGGCTTGCATCGCGTGGGAGATGGCGGGATTTTGTCGGCGGAGGTCGCATGAGGATGGACGGCGATGGAGTCAAAAGGCGACACTTCTGCAAATCCGGCATAGGCAAGACGGGGAGAAGGGCTATGAAAACCATTACCGAATTCCCGCGCAAGGTCTTTGAGCAGGCCGATGTCGGAATCGTCATGCCCGACGGCGTGCGGCTGTCTGCGCGCATCTGGATGCCGGTGGATGCGGTGGCTGATCCGGTTCCGGCGATTATTGAGCATCTTCCGTACCGCAAGCGCGATGGCACGATTGCGCGCGACAGCCTGACCCATCCATACTTTGCCGGGCATGGCTATGCCTGCATCCGTGTTGACATGCGTGGCAATGGCGATTCTGACGGGTTGATGGAGGATGAATATACGCAGCAGGAGCTGGACGACGCCTGCTCGGTGCTTGCCTGGGCGGCGGCGCAGCCGTGGTGCAATGGCAACACCGGAATGATGGGAATTTCGTGGGGCGGCTTCAATGCATTGCAGGTTGCGGCGATGAACCCGCCTTCGCTGAAGGCGATCATCACGCTTTGCTCGACGGTGGACCGTTATGCCGACGACATCCATTACAAGGGCGGGTGCCTGCTGAACGCGAATTTCGGCTGGTCAGGGCAGATGTTGTCCTACTCATCTCGCCCGCCGGACCCGGCGCTGGTTGGCGACAAGTGGCACGCAATGTGGCTTGAGCGGCTCGAAGCGATGCCGATGCTGATCAGCACATGGCTGCGCCACCCGCACCGCGATGCCTATTGGAAGCACGGGTCTGTCTGCGAGGACTACTCAGCCATCACGGCGGCAGTGCTTTCGTTTGGCGGCTGGCATGATGGCTATCGCAACACGCCGGCGCATCTTGTTGAAAACATTGAAAGTCCGGTCAAGGCGATTGTCGGGCCGTGGATCCACAAATACCCGCATTTTGCCGCGCCAGAGCCGCGCATCGGCTTTCTGCAAGAGGCTTTGCGCTGGTGGGACCATTGGCTGAAGGGCTTGGACACGGGTGTTGAAAAGGATCCGGC
>JANMQE010000369.1:0-1673 GCA_031370195.1 Phyllobacteriaceae bacterium | reverse complement strand
GGAAACCGTCGACCGGCTCGAAGATCGGCACAATGTCATAGCGGCAGCCGAGCGCCTTGGCGCAGGCGCGGGCGTCTGTCAGCGAGTCTTCGGAGGTGTAGGTGTAAGGCATCATCACGGCGCGCAGCCGCTCTTCGCCGAGCGCATCGACGGCGAGCGCCGCGCAGATGGCCGAGTCAATGCCGCCGGAGAGGCCCAGCACCACGTCCTTGAAGCCATTCTTGTTCACATAGTCTCGAAGACCAATCATGCAGGCGCGGTAGACGGCTTCCTCGTCTTCGGGAATCACCGACATCGGCCCCTGTTTGCAGACCCAGGCCTCGCCTTCCCGCTTCCATGTCGAGACGGAGACGGTTTCCTCAAACTGGCTCATCTGGAAGGCGAGCGACTTGTCGGCATTGATGGCGAAAGACGCGCCATCGAACACCAACTCGTCCTGCCCGCCGAACTGGTTGGCGTAGAGGATCGGCAGACCGGTCTCGATGACCTGGCGGATAACGATCTGGTGGCGCACATCAATCTTGTCGCGGTAGAAAGGCGAGCCGTTTGGCACCAACAGAATTTCCGCGCCAGCTTCTGCCAGCGTTTCGCAGACTCCGAGGTTGCCCCAAATGTCTTCGCAAATCGGCACGCCAATGCGGATGCCGCGAAAATTCACCGGTCCCGGCATTGGCCCCGGCTGGAACACGCGCTTTTCGTCGAACTCGCCATAATTGGGCAGATCAACCTTGAAACGCTCGGCGATGATCTTGCCGCCATCGATTACCTGAACGGCATTGTGCAGACCGGATTTGCGGCGCAGCGGCAGGCCGATGATGATGCCGGGGCCGCCATTGGCGTTGATCAAAGCAAACTCTGCGACAGCTTTCTCGCAGGCATCGACGAAGGCCGGTTTCAACACGAGGTCTTCCGGCGGATATCCAGCGACGAACAATTCGGTGAACAGCACGATGTCGGCACCGTGCCTGTAGGCTTCCGCCCACGCCTCGCGGGCTTTGGCGACGTTGCCCCTGATGTCGCCCAGCACAGGGTTCAATTGCGCAGTGGCGACGCGGAGGGTGTCGGGTGATGTTGCCTTTGATGTCATACTTTGGCATTTAGAGATTTAGCGAACCGGGCGCAATCTGCCGACGGTTATCCGCGACAAATTTACCGACTTTGCAAACCGTGTCCGGGACTTGCACCACCACCTTGTTTCACTTTGAGATTTCCACAATTAATAGCCCTGCAACAAGAGCATGATAGTGCATGATATGGCCATCATCGTAAATGATGACTGGGCTGTATGAGATTGGCGGGAAACCGGCTGTAAATGAGCATTCCAGGATCAGAAGAGCCAAGAAAGCGCCGACGCCCGTCGCGGCTGCTGGAAGTTGACGCTTGGCTGGATTCCGCGCTGTTTGCGTTGCGTGACGGGCTTGCCAAATTCTGGGACCGGATGTCGATAGCATCGCGGCGGATGCAGGTCAGCGGGTACAAGCGGTTCATCGTCGAGGTGCTTGATGAAGGCCTGACGATTGGCGTTGCCGGTTTTGTTGTCCTTCTGGCACTTGCCCTGCCCGCGTTTCAGGAAACGTCCAAAGACTGGCGCAAGGGTCTTGATGTTTCCGTCACGTTTCTCGACCGTTACGGCAACGAGATCGGCAAACGTGGCATTTTGCACAAGGATGGTG
>JANMQE010000324.1:0-4809 GCA_031370195.1 Phyllobacteriaceae bacterium | reverse complement strand
TTTCTTGGCATCGCAACACTTGGTCTTGGATTTGCACTCTACGGCGCGATGTTTCCGGTGATGGCCCTGCTCTACTCGGGCTTCACCATGGGCGGACCGGCGCAGGCGACCATCGGCATGAAGATGATGGACCTTCATGTTGAGCGGATTGACGGGAGGCCGTTGGATTTCCTCACAGCAGCTGCGCACACTTTTCTTTTCTGGGCGGCCAACGTGCTTTTGACGCCGTTCATCTTGGCTGTGACCCTGTTTACTGACGGCAAGCGCGCGGTGCATGATCTGCTGACTGAAAGTGTCGTCAAGCGCGGCACGTTTCAATAGGACTTGAATTTTTCAGCAGGAGTCTCATGCTTGGCATTGAAACATCAAGCATGAGTCATGACACACCACACAGTCTCGATCACACCGCAATTTTATCTGACTGCGCCGCAGCCCTGCCCCTATTTGCCGCGGCGGTTTGAGCGCAAGGTGTTCACGCATCTTGTCGGCGAGCGGGCGGCTGACCTCAACGATCTCTTGACGCAAGGCGGATTTCGCCGGTCGCAAAACATTGCCTACCGGCCGGCCTGCGAGACCTGCCGGTCCTGCGTGTCAGTGCGGGTGTTGGTTCAGGAGTTTCAGCGCTCGCAAAACATGCAGCGTATCTGGCGACGAAACTCTGATCTTGTCGGTACGGAATACAAGGCCGAGCCGTCGAGCGAACAATATTCGCTGTTTCGCAAATATATTCACGCCCGCCATGGCGACGGCGGCATGATGGACATGTCGGTGGTTGACTACGCGATGATGGTGGAAGACAGCCATGTGCGCACCAAGGTCATCGAATACCGGCGGCGCGGACCGGACAGTTTCATCACCGGCAAAGGCGTTGGCGATCTGATCGCCGTCGCGCTCACCGACCAGATGGGCGACGGACTGTCGATGGTGTACTCCTACTACGATCCGGAAATCGAAAAGCGCTCGCTGGGAACCTATCTCATCCTTGACCATATCGAGCGTGCACGCGCGGGCGGCCATCCGCATGTTTACCTCGGCTACTGGGTCGACGGGTCACGCAAGATGGAATACAAAACCCGCTTTTTCCCGCAGGAACATCTCGGTCCGACCGGCTGGACGCTATCCCGGGCAAAACCAGCAGAAAAATAGGCAAAATGCATCATCCACACCGCGCCAAGGGTCTGGCGCTTGCCGCAGTTGGCGGCTTTGCCCTTACGTTTGACATTCCGCTGATCCGTCTTTCAGAGGGCGATGTCTGGTCAACACAGTTTCTGCGCGGATTGCTGATTGCTCCTATCGGCATTGCGGCGTGGGTATTGATGCGGACGTTTGGCGGATCGCGCGATGCGTTGATGCCGGGCAGGCTGTCATGGCTGGTGGCGTTGTTCTACGGGATGTCATCGGCACTGTTCTTTTACGCCGTGTTTGCGACGCCGACGGCCAATCTCGTGTTCATCCTGGCGTTCAATCCGATGATTGCAGCGCTGCTTGGCTGGGCGCTGTTCAAGGAAGTGCCAAAACCGCAGACATTTGCCGCCATGGCGGTGATGATTGCGGGTGTATTCATCATCGTGCGCGACGGTCTTTCTGCCGGCCATTGGACGGGAGATTTTGCGGCTCTTTTGAGCGCCGCGTCCATCGCTTGCGCCATCGTGCTTTCACGCCATTCCGGGCGCAACATGGGCTATGCGGTACTTTTGGCGCAGTTTTTTCCTGTCATGGTGTCAGCATGGGCGATTTACGGTCAGGGCGGCATTCTTATTCCGCACATGGGCTGGATGCTGCTCAACGGCGTTCTGGTGCTGCCGCTCGCCTTCTTCTGCCTCGCCGCAGCGCCACGCTACATTGGCGGTGCGGAGACTGCGATGTTCTATCTTCTTGAAACCATCCTGGCGCCGGTCTGGGTCTGGATGATTTTTGCCGAGAGGCCGACGAATGCGGCCATCCTTGGCGGCGCGATCATCCTTGCCGCGTTGATTGCGCACACGGTTTGGGAGATGCGGAGGGAGGGGGATGCGCCCGTGTAACGCCGCAGCGCTCTACTGAACTGTCAGCACGGTCCACATTCCCGCAGTATAATGCCCCGGAATGTTGCAGAACAGGATGTAAAGTCCGGGCCTGAGGTCCAGCGTCAGCGCGCCGGATTTGCCCGGATCGAGCTCCGACACTTCGCCCAGATCGCCAGAGGCTTCCTCGTCGACGCGGTTTTCGTTTTCGACATAAGGCAGGACCGTATTCTCGTCCTTGACCGGCGAAACCAGCATTTCGTGCTGCATTTCCTTCGACAGGTTGGTGACATTGAACGTCACCTTGCCCGCTGGAACTGTCTTCTGGTCTAAAACAATGCTCATGAGCGCCATGTGCATTTCGCCCATCATGCCCATGCCGAGGCCCATATTCTTGCTCAAGTCCATCATGCCGCCCTTATCAGCGAGTGACACATTGACGGTGCTGTCTGCCAGAGCGGGAAACGACGCCATGGCAAACACGGCAACGGCGGCCAAGCTGGTCCTGGAAAATCCGGCGGATTTCATGGCAATTCCTTTCACAAACGGGACGCGATGTCCGGTCAATGAATGGTGCGCCTTTTATGCGGGCATTCCATTGATTCACATCAAGACGCTCAGGAAAAAGAAAGTCCGTCCGGCAGTCAGGACGCTTCAGACACGCCGCCTTACTCCGCTGCCAGTCTCGGCAACTCCCCTGCCTCATTGGCTGCGACCGGACGCGTGCTGCCCATTGTCGGCTCGACACCTAGATTGTCAGACTTGTTCGGATTGAGCAGCTTGCGGGTCAGCCAGCTTGCGCCCCTCGCGACGTCGTCCATGATCGTGTAAACCGCCGGGACGAACACCAGCGACAGAACAGTGGAGACCAGAAGCCCGCCGATGACCGCGACTGCCATTGGCGCGCGGAACTCGCCGCCATCGCCGAGCGCCAAGCCTGCGGGAAGCATGCCAGCGGACATCGCGATGGTCGTCATGACAATTGGCTGCGCCCGCTTTGAGCCTGCGTCGAGGATTGCCTCATTGCGGTTCATGCCATGCTTGACCCGCTCGACAGCGAAATCGACCAGCATGATGGCGTTTTTGGTGACGATGCCCATGAGCATCAGGATGCCAATCACCACGGGCATAGAGACTGCGTATCCCGTAAAATAGAGCGCAGCCGCGACGCCGCCTACTGCGAGCGGCAGCGACAACAGGATGGTAAAGGCGTGGAAGATGCTGCCGAACAGCAGGATCAGCACGACGAACACCAGCGTTAGGCCCATGATCATGGCGTCGGCGAAGGAGGCAAACACTTCGCCCATTACTTCAGAGTCGCCGGTTTCCTTGAGCCGCACGTCGCCCGGCAGTGCCTTGGCAGTGGGTAGCGTGTAGATTGTTGCCAAGCCCGGGCCGACCTCAAAGCCTGCGGCCATGTCCGAGCCGATGACGATGCGGCGCTCGCGGTTGAAGCGATCAATGGTGGATGGGCCCTGCCCGAAGCGCACGGTGGCCACTGAAGACAGCGGCACTGAAGCGCCACTTGCCAGCGGAACCGGCAGCATCGAGAGGGTTTCGATGTCTTCGCGTGCCGACTTTTCGAGTTGAACCCGGATCGGGATTTGCCGGTCGCCGATTGTGTATTTCGCCAAATTCTCGTCGATGTCGCCAAGCGTTGCGACGCGGAGAGTCTCGGAAACCGAGGCGGTGGTCAGTCCGAGTTCTGCAAGGCGCTGCGCATCGGGAACGACGATGATTTCAGGCCGGTCGAGCGCGGCATTTGAGGTGATGGCGCGGTACATGCCGGTTGCCGCCATCTCGCTTTGCAGCTTGCGGGCGCTTGCGGACAGGACTTTGGGGTCGGAGCCCATGACGCCGATCTCAAGCTCGCGCGCGCCACGGTCATTAAGGAAATAGGCCTTGATGTCGGGGATACCGGCGAGAATGTTGAGGATTTGCGGCTCGAGCTCTTTCTGCTTGGTGACACGCTCCGACTTGTGCAGCAATTCGACGATGACAGTGGCGCGGCGTTTTTCGAGAAGGCCGGTCGGCGACACGCCGCCCACGACATACACACGCTTGATTTCCGGCATCTGGCGCAAGGCGGCAGTTGCCTTGTCGGTGATTTCCCGTGTCTGTTCCAGCGACGAACCGGGAGGGAGTTCAAGACTGGTGATGACTCGTGCCACGTCGATCTTTGGAATGAAGCCCGATGGCAACAGGCCCATGACATAAATCGAGCCGGCGAAGAACAGCACGCCGCCGACGAGCGTGACCCAGCGGAACCGGACGGAGGTGCGCAATACCGCCATGTAGGCGCGCATGAAGTTGCTGTTGCTTTCGTGATGCTTCTTCGGCTCGCGCAGGAAATATGCTGCCATCATCGGCGTGATGAGGCGGGCGACGAGCAGTGAAAAGAACACAGCGATGGCGACTGTCAGGCCGAATTGCTTGAAATACTGGCCGGCAACGCCGCTCATGAACGAGACGGGCGCAAAGATCGCGATGATCGTCACTGAAATCGCAATGACCGCCAGACCGATTTCGTCCGCCGCTTCCATGGCGGCGCGATAGGGCGTCTTGCCCATCCGGATATGGCGAACGATGTTTTCAATTTCGACGATGGCATCATCGACAAGAATTCCGACCACCAGCGTGACACCGAGCAGACTCACCAGATTGAGCGAGAAGCCAATCTGGTGCATAACCCAGAATGTCGGAATTGCCGACAGCGGAAGGGCGGCGGCGGAGATCAAGGTCGCTCGCCAATCGCGCAGGAACAGGAAAACCACAATCACAGACAGCAGCGCGCCTTCGACGAGCG
>JANMQE010000315.1:0-2758 GCA_031370195.1 Phyllobacteriaceae bacterium | reverse complement strand
GCGGCGCTCAGCTTGGGCACAAGCGCCGCCTCATGGTCCGGGATCGCCTCGATCAATGCCAGAAAGAATGTCGGGCTCCAGACCGATACGAAAGTCAGGTCCTCGCATTCAATCAGCGCGGTCAGCGTCGCCAGCCGCCATGCGCCGACATCGCTGATCGCGGCAACTTCAGACGGCACAGCGAGGATCGACAGGAATGCGCCGACAAGATCATCGCCGAGATAGGCCGCCTCCGATGCAAGGCCGACCGGAATGCCTCCCAAGGTGACGCGCGGCGGGCGCGTGGCCGGGCTGATCGACACATAGGTCTTGCCTGCGCAAACACCGGGCCGCCGCCGCGTAAGATCGGCCAGCCATGGCAAGACCGCTGCGCGGAATGCGGCAAGGCTTTCTTGCGTGTAGGGAATGAGCTTCGTCCCCGACGAGGTTCCTCCGGTTTCCTCGAAGGCGATCACCGGGCATGATGTCAGCACCCCCGCCTCGCCGTCCGCCATGCGGTTGATTTGACTCTCGAAATCCGCATGGACACGAACCGGAACTGCCGAGCGATAGTCGGCAACAGTGCGGATAGCGGCAAAACCATGCGCCCGCCCGAACTCAGATTCCGCGTTGGCGCGCAGGATGTTCATCAGCAAATCAATCTGCGCCCGCTCCGGATCATCGAGCGCGGCCTCAAACGCCGACAATGGCTCGCCCGCCGCCTGCAACAACCGCTGCCAGCCAGTCATGCGACAAGCCCTTGCACAAACAGCCGCCGCGTCAGCGGGCGCATGTTGCCGGGTCCGAGTTCGCACAGGCAGACCAGCTCATCCCCCTGAGCATAGCCGGGATTGCGCTTGAGGAAATAGCGCACATCCGCACGCTTGCGCTCTCGCTCGGAAATGTCGGCATACTCCGGCAACAAATGGCCCTGCGACGGCGCGTGCCGGACGAGGCCGGTTGTTGCATCATAAGCAATGCCAAACCGCGATGCTGCCACCGCATCACGCAACTTCATAAGCCGGCTGTCTTCATCGCCGCGCCAATCCGGCACAAACCGCAATCCGAACGCCGGAAGATAGCGGTAAGTGCGGTGACCCTTGACGATCAGCAGCCAAAAGAGCGGCACCTCCGGCGCTTGCCGCGCCAATTTTCCGATATGGCGTATCCACGCATAGGAAAATGATTGCGAGCCCCAATGGGCGCGCTCAATGATCGTATCGCCGGAGAAGACAATGCGCAGGTCGCGCCCCTCATGCCGGAAGGGAAAGGTCATTAGCGTCGAAAATCCGCAAACTTTGCCGGTGTCATCCCGTAACAGGATCACGCTGTCTTTTTCAGACAGATCCCGTTCAAACCGCGCTCTGGACGTGCCTGAATAATGGCCACTGAACAGCGTGAACATCGCTTCGCGAACAGACTGATCCAGCGAGCGAACGTCGAGAACTTCAGCATTGAGATGCGGCATTCCTGACCTTTCGGAGTTTGGGGACAGTTTGCTTAATTCCTCGCACAATGTTGCCAACTGTCCGCCTTGCATGAAGAAATAAGTAAACTGTACCCGATAGTCACCCGGTCTTCAGCCCCAGCTTCTGCCTCAGACGCTTGATGCGGTCGGGAAAGGCGACGTGCCGCTTGCCGACCGGCACCGCGTCGGCGACCATATCGACGAGCTCCTGCTTTTCAGTGTCGCTCAGTTTGTCCGCAAGAAATTTACCTGCAATATCAATCACGTGCGTCACGTCGGCCACTTGCGATGACGCCCATGTGGCGTAGATGATCGCTTCATCGACTTTCTCGCTGTCCTCGATGGTCAACAGCTGCTGGCGCACACCGGCCTCAAGGTCCGGCGAAAGCACGGAGTCTTCCGCCGCAATCGCCGCCATGATGGTCGCAGCCGCAATGACGGGATCATCAATCGCCGAGACAGGGGCCAGCGCCGACTTCTTGCGCAGCTTGCCGCGCCGGAAATGGCTTTGCACGCGCCCGACAGCATCAACCGCCTCATTGGCCGCTTCGCTCATATATTTGATACGGTACCACCAGATCGCGGCAACACTGATCAACCCGACAACAGCCAACACAATATGCATGGCAAATCTCCAAACACCTGCAACCGGCGTTAGCATAGACCGGTTAAGTGTGTGTTGGAACCTAAACCCGTCTCTCCACCATCATCTTCTTGATCTCCGCAATCGCCTTGGCGGGGTTCAGACCCTTGGGGCAGGCTTGCGCGCAGTTCATGATCGTGTGGCAGCGGTAGAGCCGGAACGGGTCTTCCAGATTGTCGAGCCGCTCGCCAGTCGCCTCATCGCGCGAATCAATGATCCAGCGGTAGGCTTGAAGGAGCACGGCAGGGCCGAGATAACGGTCGCCGTTCCACCAGTAGCTGGGGCAGGATGTGGAGCAGCAGGCGCAGAGAATGCACTCATAAAGGCCGTCGAGCTTTTCGCGGTCGGGCTTCGATTGTTTCCACTCGGTTTGTGGGGTGGGTGTATCGGTTTTGAGCCAGGGTTCGATTGAGCGGTGCTGGGCGTAAAAGTTGGAAAGGTCGGGCACCAGGTCTTTCACCACGGGCATGTGGGGCAACGGATAAAGTTTCACTTCGCCCTTCACATCGTCGCACGCTTTGAGACAGGCCAGCGTGTTGGTGCCGTCAATGTTCATGGCGCAAGAGCCGCATATGCCTTCTCGGCAGGAGCGGCGGAAGGTGAGCGTTGGATCTTGCTCATTTTTAATTTTGATCAGCGCATCCAAAACCATGGGGCCGCATTGGTCC
>JANMQE010000290.1:0-3230 GCA_031370195.1 Phyllobacteriaceae bacterium | reverse complement strand
CATCGACCTTGTCTTCGAGATCTTTCAGATGGTCTTCGAGAACGGGAATACCGATGTCGCCCATGTGCAGAAAGCGGATTCCGTCCAACTCAAAATGATAGAGCGCGTTGGCATCAGGATCGCGGTTGTATTCCTTGCGATAGTCGAAGGTCATGCTTTCCCATGCGGGGTAAGACTTTACGAAAAGTTTGTTGTCAATTTTCTTGCCTTCTGTGGGAAGCGCCAGCGTATTGACAACAATAGGGTTGCCGAGCACGTGGCTGGGATCGGAGTGGAAGCTATCCGTGTCGGAACTCATCAGCACAATGTCTGCTTCTTCATTGATCGGATCAAAACCGCTGTTGCCTGGCGCTGGTGTGTAAGGGTCAGTGACAATGGCGAGATCATCGGTTTCCAAACGGAAACTGGCATGGGCATAAAATTTGATTTTCATGGTGGGTATCTTCCGGTTCAAGAAACATTATGACCGCTGAACAGTGTCCAGCTTTCAGCAAGATCGCTTTGCATGGCAGCAAACTTGACGAGATGTGGCGTCTTCATGTGGGCTTCCCAGTCGGCGCGCGTGGCCCAGTTTTCATGAAAAACATAAACGCCTTGATCTTCATCAGACTGGTGCATGTCGTAGTTGAGGCAACCCTTTTCCGCCCGGGTGGGCGCGACAAGGGTCTTGAGAATGTCACCCAGTTTGGTCTCCAGCCCGGGCTTGGCTTTCAGCGTGGCAACAACAGTTAGTGGTTTCATGATTTCCTCCTGTTTCGACTGTTTGATTTTCGAACCAGATGATCTCCGGTTTCATTTGCCAATTTCTGTACCAGCATGGGCACTTCGGAAAAGCTGTTCGCCAGTGCGTTTGGCTTCAACTGCGCGAGCGGCGCTTTGGCATAACCATAGGTCACAGCAATCACGGGAACGCCTGCGGCGTGCGCTGTTTCGACGTCCACTTCGCTGTCGCCAATCATTATGGTTTTATAACCCGGAGGCAGATTTTCTGGCAGTGTGCGCAAGAGATGCTGGGGATCAGGCTTGGCCACGCCATAGGTATCTGGTCCGGCAATCACATCGAAAAAAGCTGCCAGCCCCAGACCCTCAAGAATTTTGCGGGAATAGGCCTCCAGCTTGTTTGTGCATACGACAAGTCGCCAATTGTCGGCGGTGAGTTGCTTCAGCGTATCAATGACACCCGGATAGGCAACGGCTTTTGCTGGCAGGCGCTTGGCATAGAACTTTTGAAACTGTTCGATTGCCAATGCCAGATCTGCGGCAGAAAGGTTCTGTCCCCGCAACAGCAAAGCCTTTCGCACCAGGTTGCAAATGCCGTGGCCAATCAGTACGCGTGCGCCATCCAAACCGATTGGCTGCAAGTCCCGTTCTTGAAGAAGTTCGTCGAGCGCATCAGCAAGGTCAGGCGCACTGTCAACCAAGGTACCATCAAGATCAATGATGATCGTGCCAAACTCTCCCGCCCACTGACGGGAGTTATGGCATGATACATCAGCCACCGGACCTGACTGTTTCAGCGATCAAACGCGCAGACAGATTTTGCTGTTCCAAGAAAGGCAAATGTCCTGTGTTTTCCAGTCGATGCAAGCCTACACCTGCGGGTAGATTGCGATCTGTTTCTGTTGACGGGATGATGCTGTCGCGCTGACCGATGATAATGCGGCATGGGCCGTGATATTTTGAAAGTTCGGTGCGGACGGAGAAGAGTTGGGTCGAACCTTCAAACAGTGCGGCTGCAATCGTGGCCTGCCGTTCAGCGACAGGACCAGCTTCACGGGCGGCTTGGGTTGCCTTCAGCATGGATGCTGGAAGAGCAGCGGGGTCATGCACCAGCTTTCTCATCTGCGCAGCCAAGGCCGATTCAGACTTTGCTGCCAGGTAGCCGGCAACGAACGCTCCGTCCACCGTTGCGCCCAAGCCGGCTGGTGCAAACAGAGTTAGCGATTTGATAGTCAATCCACTCTGTGCCGAGAGTGCTATTGCAACGGCGGCACCCAATGAATGCCCCACGAGATGTAATTCCGTGCCGATGTTGCCCAATGTTGATGCGACAACTGCCACGATGGACTGAAAATCTGAAACAGCGGCATCAGCTGAAGCACCATGACCCGGCAAGTCGATAGCCAGCAAAGTATTGGGTAGACCGATGGCCATGGCGATTTGACGCCACGCCGCAACCTCACCTCCAAAGCCATGAATGAAGACAACGGGAATACCCTTGCCGTCTTTCAAGGATTTGACGTTGAGGCTGGTTGATCCTGTGGCGACAGTGCCGGACTTTGCGATCAGGCCTTCAAGGTCACGCAATACAACGGCGCCATGAGGGCCGGTTCCAGCGATTGTTTCAATGGCAAGTCCAAGGTTTTGTGCCATGCGGCGGGCGAGAGGAGAAGACCTACCCTGACCATTCGATGCGTTGCGGGCTGGAGCCACCAATTCATGCGGTGTTGCAAAACTGCCTGACATGGCGGTTATTGGCACTGGCTGCTTTACTGGAGGTTTAGCGTCCGAACCACCGCCCAGCACAACAAGAGGTACCAGGACCGTGGCCCAGTCTCCTACCTGAAAGGGCAGTCCGACAACCACACCAGCGGCAAATGCTTCAACCTCAAAAGTCGCTTTTTCCGATTCAACTTCGGCAACAATCATGCCCTTCTTGACGGTGTCACCCAGTTTCACATGCAGGGCGATGACTTTCGCTTCGGTGAGATCCTGACCGACTTGTGGGCAGAGTATGGCGTCGGACATGTATTTTTACTCCGCTGCCTGGGCGTAAGCATCGAGATGCAGACTGCGCCGGGCCGCTGCCACAACATCTTCCTTTTGCGGAACACTGGCCTTTTCGAGTGCGAGATTGAAAGGCACCGGAATATCGAGACCGGCCACAATTTCGATTGGTGCATCAAGTTCGTAAAAGGCTTCGGCCTGAATGATGGAGGTAATGTCAGAGGCCACACCGCCACGACGGCAGGCTTCCTGCACAATGACAACACGTTTGGTCTTGGCGACAGACTTCAAGATCATTTGCTTGTCAAGGGGCACCAATGTGCGAGGGTCGATGACTTCGGCTTCAATGCCCTGATTGGCCAGTTCGGTGGCAGCCTCCAGTGCGCGGTGAACCATGTTGGACCAGGCAATGATGGTAACGTCTTTGCCGTCGCGTTTGATATCGCCCTTGCCGAATTCGACGATATGTTCGCCATCTGGAACCATTCCCTTGGTCATGTAGA
>JANMQE010000260.1:0-5241 GCA_031370195.1 Phyllobacteriaceae bacterium | reverse complement strand
CTTGTGCCGGTGCATGGCGAGGCGGCGCATCTTGTCGCCCAAGGCGCGCTCGGACGCATGGAAGGCATTCCTGAAGTCGCTCAGGTGAGGAATGGCGATGTGCTGCGCCTTGCTCCCGGCCCCGCAGAGGTCATCGACGAGGCTCCGTTCGGCCGCATCTACAAGGACGGCAAGCTGGTCGGCGACTTTGATGAAGTCGGCATCGGCGAGCGCCGCAAACTGTCGTTTGCCGGCCATGTTGCCATCTCCGTGCTGCTTGATGGCAAGTTCGAGATCACCGGCGAGTCCGAGCTTGAGTCCATCGGTCTGCCGCAACTGGACAAAGAAGGCGAGGACATCGACGACAAGCTGTTTGACGCTGCGCTGTCAGCCATCGATTCAATTCCCCGCGCCCGCCGCAAGGATCTTGACATGGTCCGCGAAGCCGTGCGCCGCGCCGTCCGCTCAACTTGCGATGATCTGTGGGGCAAGAAGCCGGTCGTCACGGTCTTCCTCAACCAAATCTAAGGTGGAGCGATGCTTGGCAAGTTGAACCATATTGCCTTGGCCGTCCCCGACATGGCCAAGGCAATAGCGACCTACCAGATCAGCCTCGGCGCAAAAATCAGCGCCCCGCAGGCGCTGGCGGAACATGGCGTGACAGTCGTGTTCATCGTCGTCGGCAACACCAAGATCGAGCTCCTGGAACCGCTCGGAGAAAGCTCTCCCATCGCCGCATTCCTCGAAAAGAACCCCTCCGGCGGAATGCATCATGTCTGCTACGAAGTCGAAGACATCGTTGCGGCCCGCGACCATTTGAAGGCGTCAGGGGCGAGGGTGCTTGGCGACGGAACCACCAAAACCGGCGCCCACGGCAAGCCGGTGCTGTTTTTGCACCCGAAGGACTTTTTCGGCACGCTGATTGAATTGGAAGAGGTTTAACTCTCAAGATCGCAAATTAGCCGTCTTCTCCCTGTTTTTCCAATGGTGAGAAGATGCCGACAGGCAGGCAATGGGGGCCGCGCCACAGACAGTAGCCCGTTGATTTGCGAGCCGTAAACTCAACTGGCACCTGACTTTCCTGCCAATGTTCAACAATCAAATGACAAATCCGTCGCTTACGCTTCATTTCGCGCCCTGATACTGTCTTGCAAATTCATTTGGGGGCAACACATGGCGGGCATCAATCGCGATCCATTGACAATTGACAGCGCCGAGCTGCGCCTCGTCAAACTTCCGCTGCTCAACCCGTTCACCATTTCGACCGGCACAATGCGCGATAAGACTTTTCCGCTTCTCATTTTGCGCAGCGGTGATCTTGAGGGGTATGCCGAGGGCGTCGTTGATCCGTTGCCGGACTATCTGGATGAAACGATTGCCAGTTCCATGATGCTGTTGCGCGATGGAATTCTGCCAAAAATTGTCGGCTACAGCTTTGAGAATCCTGCTGCGATTGAAAAAACCATGGCGCATTGGCGCGGCCATCAGATGACCAAGGCGCTGGTTGAGATGGCGTTCTGGGATCTTTGGGCCAAGTGGCTCGGCTTGCCGCTGAAGACTGCGCTTGGCGGCCTTGGCGACATCGTTGAGGTCGGCGTGTCGCTCGGGATTGGCGATATTCCCGCCACCATCGAAAAGGCCAAGGCGCATCATGCGCTCGGTTACAAGCGGATCAAGCTGAAAATTATGCCCGGACACGACGTCGAACTGGTGGCAGCGGTCCGCGCGGCAATGCCGGATGTGCGGCTCAGCGTTGATGCCAATGCAGCCTATTCGCTTTCGGATATGGCGGTGATGCGCACGCTCGATACGTTTGAGCTGGAGTATATCGAGCAGCCTTTGGCGTGGAACGATCTGCACGACCATGCCGTGCTGCAAAGCCGGCTCGATAGCGCGATCTGTCTCGACGAAAGCATCCGCTCATCCGTTGATGCACGCAAGGCTCTGCAAACGGGTGCCACGCGCGTGATCAACATCAAGGTCGGCCGCGTTGGTGGCCATCAGGAGGCGCGGCGCATTCATGACTTGTGCGCGTCTTACGGCCTGCCAGTCTGGTGCGGCGGCATGCTGGAAGCGGGGATCGGGCGGGCGCACAACATTCATCTGTCCACGCTGCCAAATTTCCGCAAGCCGGGCGACACCTCCAGTTCCAGCCGCTATTTCGCCCGCGACATCATCAAGGAGCCGCTGGAGGCGATTGATGGCACGATGGCCGTGCCGGAAGGTCAGGGTATCGGCGTTCATCTCGACTGGGAATTCCTCGACACGATGACCCTCTCCAAAGATGAGTTCACACGTTGAGCGGTTTCGAGTTCCGCGATCTATCCGGCATTGCCGAGATGAATGCGGCGGAGGACTTGCAGCGCGATGTCTGGGGCAGGGACGACACGCCTGATCCAGCAGACCTGATGATGGTCATCCAGCATGAGGGAGGCCTTGTTGCGGGTGCGTTTCAGGACGGTCGGCTGATGGGTTATGTCTTCGGCTTCCCGACGCGCGAGCCGGGCGTGCAACACTCGCATCGGCTGGCCGTCCATCCGGATGCCCGCGGGTCTGGCTTAGGCGTGAAACTCAAATGGCATCAGCGCGACTGGTGTCTTGCGCGCGGCATCACGCTTGTACGCTGGACATATGACCCCTTGCGCGTCGTCAATGCCAATTTGAACATCAACCGCCTCGGCGGCGTCGCGTCGACCTACCTGACAGACTATTATGGCGTGATGTCCGGGATCAACGAGGGCGCGCCATCGGATCGGCTGCTGGTCAACTGGCAGCTTGAGTCCGAGCGCGTTTCGCACGGTGTCCGCGCAGATTTCGAGCAGGGGAAATCAGTTCGGATTTCGATTCCGGAGAGCTTTGACATGTTGCTGAAGACGAACCGGGAGTTGGCTATCAGTGAGCGATTGAGGGTACGCAATCTAATGGTGAGCCACTTTCAAGACGGGTATGAAGTCCGGGATTTTGACAATGAGAAGCGCGAATACATTCTGGTGCGCAGCTGATCATTATTGGTTCGTCTGTGCCAGCCAGAGATCGCGCCAGCGTTCAAACAGGCTGCGGCAATGGCCATCCGGCGGTGTTATTGTTTCAGCAGTTTGCTTGAACTTGTGGTCCCTGCCTACGGCCAGAAGCGCCGCGCCGATGCTGGTGCCGGTGGATGAAGCACTGGTCAGGACCGTTCGTTGCGTGGCAACGCAAAGCATGTCGAGATAGGCTTGGTTGCGCACGAATGGTCCTTCGACAATAATTTCGCCCTTGGCTCCAGTGAGGTCCAATGCCGTTGCCGTCATCATGCCAAGGTAAAGCGATGCGGCGGCAGGTACCAGACCGGACGCTGGCTGTTCGGGCAGCCATTTTGCCTTGCGGCCCTGAAACGGGCCAGACCCGAATTCGACCGCTGGAAGCAAAAGCACAGGTTTTTCAAGGACTTCAAAGAGCGAAGCCGTATCATAATCAGCGTTGACAGCTGTCAACACCTCAAACTCCCGCCCCCCCATAAACCGGGCGGACGCGACCGGACGGCCGAACGCATCACTGTTGGCGAGCGTATCGCGTGCTGGATCTAGTTGCTGAATGTTGCCACCCGATGAGAGCACAACCACCCAGGTCCCAGTCGATACCACCGAGAATGGCGGCGTCCGCGACATCAGATGCGGCAGCAACGAGGCGTTGGAATCGTGGATGCCGCAATGGACCGGCACGCCCTGCTTCACGCCTGTTTGCGTGCAAATGTCGGGCAGCAACGGGCCGAGAGCGTCGAATGCGGAGTAGACGGACGGGAACAAATGCCGCCAACCAAGCTGACCAACCATGGGTGAAAACGTTCCAAGGGCGGGGTTCCACAGGTCCGTATGGCAGCCAAGTGACGTTGCCTCGCTTGCCGCAACGCCCGTCATCCGCATCGCCCAGTATTGGGGAAGGGCAAGAATGTATTCTGCCTCGGCAAATTCTCGCGGAAAACGCCTCTGCTGCCAGAAAAGCTGCGCGCCAAGGTTCAACCCATTCGGTAGTCGCGGCGAAAACGTTTCGCTGAAAGGCGGTCGCATCGCATTGTATTCATTGCGCGTTTCCTCTGGCCCCCAGTGCTCGTAGTCGAGCGCGGGCAGGGAGAACGTTCCGTCCTTCCTTACCAGCGCCGCGCTTGCGCCGTGTGCGGTTATGGAAATTGCACTGACCGGAAATTCAGCATTGAGCTCCGCCAGCGAAGCAAGGAAAAACGACCAAAGCCCATCAATGTCAAAATGCGGATATAAGCTGCTGCGCAGCACCGTGTTGACCGTCTTGCGCACCGCGCATTCGCTCATGCTGTCCGTATCGACAATCGCCAGCTTGGCGTTGGTCTTGCCAACATCGAAGACTGCGACGTATCGCGGAACGTTTCTCATTTCATGTGAAAGACAGTTTCAAGCGGAATGGCAATGGGTTCGTTGGCAGCATTGGTGTGCATGATATCGGCCATGTAGGCCCACCAGCGCTTCATGACCGCGCTTTCGGGCAGGGAATCCATGCCGTGCCGTTCCGTTCGCCAGAGGACGCCGAAAAGGGCATTGGTATCGGCGTCGAGGTGGATCGAATAGTCCGAAACTCCAGCCTCTTTCAGCAATGTGACAAGCTCCGGCCAGATATCGTCATGCCGGCGTTTGTATTCGTCAGCCTTGCCCGGATTGAGGACCATCTTGAACGCATATTTCTGCATCGCTCATCTCCTGCGCTGGGAAACGCGACGATAGACGATCGGTGCCGCAATGACGAGGATCAGCAGCAGTCCGACGAATATCGACATGACGATCCCGGGGACATTCAACAGCCCGAAGCCGAATGTGACAAGGCACATGATGAAGGCGGCGATGACGACGCCCGGAATCGTGCCCGAGCCGCCGAGGATCGAAACGCCGCCGAGCACGACCATGGTGATGGCCTCAAGTTCCCAACCCATGGCGATTGACGGGCGTGTGGAGCCCAGACGCGACGTCAGCATCACAGAAGCGATACCGGACATGAGGCCGGTCAGCAAAAACAGTATGAACTTCACCCTGCCGACACGTATTCCAGAAAACAGCGCAGCGGTCTGGTTGTTGCCTATCGCAAAGACCGTTCTGCCGAACGACGTTTTGTGCAGCAGGATTGTATAGATCAGGGCAGCGGCGAGGAAGAAGATGAACTCAAACGAGAATACCCACCAGACATAGCCTTGGCCAAACCAGGCAAACTCCGGCGGGTAGCCCTTGAAGACGCCGTCACCCAGAACAATGAACGAAATGC
>JANMQE010000246.1:0-2613 GCA_031370195.1 Phyllobacteriaceae bacterium | reverse complement strand
TTGCCGCCCATGGCCTGATCAATTTCGGTGTCGGTAGGGTTGGGGATTTCAGTCAGCAGCGCCACTGCGCTCATGATCTGTCCGGCCTGACAATAGCCGCATTGCGAGACCTGCTCGTCAAACCATGCCTGCTGCACGCGGTGGAGCTTGCCGTCCTTTTCAAGGCCCTCGATGGTGGTGATTGGCCCGGAGACAGCGCTCACGGGCATCACGCAGGAGCGGACTGGATTGCCGTCCATCAGCACAGTGCATGACCCGCACGCTGCCACTCCGCAGCCGAATTTCGGCCCCTTGATGTCAAGCGTATCGCGCAATGCCCACAGAAGCGGCATGTCGTCAGGCACATTCAGCTCACGCTCCGCGCCATTCACATTCAGTTTCATGCGGATACTCCCAACGGCCAAATTGCTGACATCTTGACAATATGCGAAAAAATGTCGTAACGTCAAGTCATGGAATCCAACGCCGCCAACAGCAATGCCAGCCCGCAGGATGAAAAGCGCAAACGCATTCTCGAATCCGCGTTCAACGTTGCCCTGCGATATGGCTATCAACGCATGACAATGGAAGACGTTGCACAAGCCAGCGGAATGTCGCGCCCGGCGCTGTATTTGCAGTTCAGGAACAAGGGCGAAATCTTCAGCGCCATTGCCTCCGAAATGATGGGGCGGGCGTTGCAAGGCGCGAAAGCCGCGCTGGATGGGACGGGATCGATGGAGGACAGGCTGTTTGCCGCGATCAAGACAGGTATTCTTGATCCAGTCGAATATTTGCATTCAACGGCGCATGGCGCTGAGCTGATGGACATGAAGCATGAGCTGGCTGGCGACGCGATGGCGGACTGGCATGCGAAAAAGCTTGCCATGGTTGCCGACGCACTTGAGGCTTCGGGTGTCGCCAATGCCAAAGGTCTATCGGGCGCCCAACTCGCGCAAATTCTGCTCGACGGCATTGACGGCCTCAAGATGCGGGCGAAGACCTCGCAGGAGCGGCATGATGGCGCGAAAGCGCTGGTCAAGCTGGTGGCGGGATAAGCTGATTTCACATGTTTCGAGCCGGAAAGTGTAGGATTTAATCGTGTCCTGTGCTAGCGGTTGCAAAACAGGTGCCGCATGAGAACCACACAATCGCTAAGCATCACGCTGCCTTTGGAAATGGCGCAGTTGGTCAAATCCAAGGTTCTGTCCGGAGAATACGCAACGGAAAGCGAGGTTATCCGCGACGGATTGCGTACCTTGCAAGCTCGCGATGCAGCAGTTGAAAAATGGCTGCGGGAAGAGGTTGCGCCAACCTTTGACGCGGTGATGGACGGCACCGAACCTCTGTTGACTTTGGAGGAGGCGAGGCAAAACCTGACCGCCCACATTGATGAAGTGACCAAACGGGGCCGTGCGGCCGCTGAATGACAGTCCATCCGGTAGTCATTACTCGGCGGGCGGAGGAGGATCTTGCGCGCCATTTGAACTATCTTGTTCCCGTGGCTGGCGAAAGGACTGCCGACTATTCATTGATCGGATCATAGACTATTGCGGCACTTTTGAAACCTTCCCTTTGCGAGGATCAAGTCGCGATGACATCAAGCCCGGCCTTCGCATCGTTGGTTACAGACGGCAGGCCAGCATCGCGTTCACCGTCACAAACGGCACCGCCTACATCCTGCGCATCTTCATGCGCGGCATGAATTTTGGTGACCCCGCCGACTTTGAAGGCTAAATGCGCACAGACGCTTCTTGACCGGATCACCCCATGACCATCCCCTACCGCTCCGCTCCCCATCCCCGTAAACTCACCGTCGGCGTTCCTGTCGGCAATGTCATCGTCGGCGGCGGGTATCCGGTGGTGGTGCAGTCGATGACCAACACCGACACCGCTGACATTGACGGCACAGTCGCCCAAGTTTCGGCGCTGGCGCGGGCGGGCTCGGAGATTGTGCGCATCACGGTTGACCGCGACGAATCCGCCGCCGCAGTCGCCCGCATACGCGAGCGGCTGGACCGGATCGGCTGCGATGTGCCGCTGGTTGGCGATTTTCATTATATTGGCCACAAACTGCTTGCCGATCATCCCGATTGCGCCAAGGCGCTGGCAAAATACCGGATCAATCCGGGCAATGTCGGTTTCAAGGAAAAAAAGGACCGGCAGTTCACTGACATTGTCGAGATGGCGATCCGGCATGACAAGCCGGTGCGCATCGGCGTCAATTGGGGCTCGCTCGATCAGGATCTGCTGACGCGGCTGATGGATGAAAACCACGCCAAAGGCGCACCGCTGTCGGCCCGCGAAGTGATGCACGAGGCGATTGTCCAGTCGGCGCTGATCTCGGCGGAAATGGCCGAGGACATCGGCCTGTCGCGCGATCACATCATTATCTCGGCCAAGGTCAGCCAGGTGCAGGATTTGATTGCCGTCTACACGATGCTGGCGCAGCGTTCGGACCATGCGCTGCATTTGGGTCTCACCGAGGCCGGCATGGGCTCCAAAGGCATCGTCGCCTCGTCCGCCGCCATGGGCATCCTCCTGCAGCAAGGCATCGGCGACACGATCCGCGTGTCGCTGACACCCGAGCCTAACGGCGACCGCACCCGCGAGGTGCAGGTGGCGCAAGAATTGTTG
>JANMQE010000239.1:0-9021 GCA_031370195.1 Phyllobacteriaceae bacterium | reverse complement strand
TCCTTGTAGGCGCGCCGTTCCGGGCCATCTGACTGGCGGGCCTTTCTGGCCAGGGTGCGCATGTCAAGGCCCGACAGCTCAACTGGCGGCAGCGCATCGTCGGGCAGCCCGTGCGCCGCGCGCCAGATTGCATAGTCACCGGCATAGGCCTCAATGCAGCCGCGCGCGCCGCAGCGGCACAGTGCGCCATTGTGCTTGTAAAGCATGTGCCCGAACTCGGCAGCAGACGAGCTGCGCCCGGCAAACAACCGGCCATTGAGATAAAGTCCCATGCCAATGCCATGCGAGAGCAGCACGGCAAGGCAATCCTTGCCATAGCGGTCCGGCTCCAGCCAGCGCAGCGCCACCGCAATCATCGAACAGTCATTGGCAACGGTAACCGGGCAGCCGAATTCACTTTGAAGATAGTCGGCCAGATGAACATTGCGCCCGGCTGCAATCGGCGACCAAAGCAAATCCCGCCCTTCCGCATCGGTCCGGCCTTGAACCGCCATGACAATGGAATGCGGCTGGTCCACAGCGGCAGTTTCCAACGCCACCCGGATCAGCGCTGTACAGCGCATCAGCAAATCCTCACCCGAACAGGCCGCTGTTGAGAACCGTTGGTCGATTTCATGGATCGCCTTGCCGGTATAATCACTGACCCCGACCGAAAGCTGGTTGTGGGTCAGCTCCACCGAAACGACATGTGCCCGCGCAGGGGCGAGCCCGATGGCAATCTGCGGCCTCCCGCGTCTGCTTCCCGCCGGCTCGAATTCGCGCTGTTCGGCAAGAACCCCTTCGCCCAGCAAATCCGATGTGATGGCCGAGACGGTTGACGGCGACAGGGACGTCGCGGCGCAGAGCTCTGTGCGCGACATGGTCGCGCCGCGGCGCAATGCTGCGATCACCACAGCACGGTTCTGCCGCCGGACCAGATCCGACCCCGCCTTCAACTGCACAATTTTCTCCTCCGGAAAACCGCTGCCACTCCTCAATTTGGCAACGGTTTGGACAAGTCCTTCCGGTCTTATCCCTGAAAACAATGTTGACACAGGTTTGAATTTGAGTCACTATTTTTTTCGGCGCTCGAAATAAAGAGCGTCTGCTGCTGGCGGGATGAGTACCGTCTCGCGCGTTTTGAAAATGTGCCCCAACGGGCATCGGGAGGAACTAATGAAGAAATTTGCCGCCGCCCTCGCGGGCGCTGTGTTTGCAATGTCTTTCGCCGCGCCTGCGCTGGCCAAGGACAAGACCATCGCCGTATCCTGGAAGACCTTCCAGGAAGAGCGCTGGAAGACCGACGAAGCCGCCATCAAGGCTGTTGTTGAAGCCGCTGGCGACAAGTACATCTCGACCGATGCGCAGGGCTCCGCCCAGAAGCAGGCCGCTGATATCGAAGGCCTGATTTCGCAGAAGGTTGACGTCATCCTCGTCGTCGCTTTCGACAGTGATGCGATCCTGCCGTCAATCAAGGCCATCAACGACGCTGGCATCAAGGCAATCGCCTATGACGTCCAGTTCGAAGATGCGTCTGCTCTCTACGTTACCTTCGACAACGTTGGCGTCGGCCGCCTGATGGCCAAGGAAATCCTCGCTGCCAAGCCGGAAGGCAACTATGCCTTCATCAAGGGCGACAAGGGTGATCCGAACGCAACATTCCTGTTCATGGGCATCACGGAAGTGCTCAAGGAGAACATGGACGCCGGCAAGATCAAGAACGTCTGTGAGACCTTCACTGACGGCTGGAAGCCGGACAATGCCCAGAAGAACATGGAACAGTGCCTGACCGCCAACGGCAACAAGATCGACGCCGTTGTTTCGGAAAATGACGGTATGGCATCCGGTGTTGTTGCAGCCCTTGAAGCGCAGGGCCTTGCAGGAACCGTGCCGGTTTCGGGTCAGGATGGCGACAAGGCCGCTTTGAACCGTGTTGCGCTCGGAACCCAGACAGTTTCGGTTTGGAAAGACGCGCGCGCCCTCGGCAAGGTGGCTGCTGAAGCAGCCGTTGCATTGGCCGGTGGCACTGCAATGGACGCGCTTCCGGGCGTTGCCAAGTTCGCCGATGGCAAGAACAAGGTTGAGATGAACTCGATCCTGCTCGCGCCGACCCCGATCACAAAGGCAAATCTTGACGCAGTGATCACCGCTGGCTGGATTACCAAGGAAGAAGCCTGTGCCGGCGTCAAGGACGGCGTTGAGGCCTGCAAGTAATTCAAGCCTTGCAGGTGATACTGGCTTTACAAGTAGCACTTGCCTGACTTGAACGATTGAACCAACATGACCGCGTCACTTGAAGAAAGTGGCGCGGTTTTTTTGGGAGCAACTCGAAGCGCGACGACCGCATAACGGGGAGGGAAACATGTCTAATACGACCCAAGGCTCGCAAGGCCCGGCCACGATAGAGGAAAGCGCGTTCACGCGTTTCCTGCGTGCCACTGAAATTGATGCGCGCATTCTCGGCATGATCGCCGCGCTGCTGGCCATCTGGTGCATTTTTGACATCTGGAGCGGCATCATCCGTCCAAACGATGGTCTGTTCGGCGGCTCGTTTCTGACGCCGCGCAACATCTGGACGCTGTTTGTCCAGACATCGTCCATTGCTGTGATGACCACTGGCATGGTGCTGATCATTGTGATGCGCCAGATTGACCTGTCAGTCGGCTCGATGCTCAGCCTGATCGCTGTCGCTGGCGCGGTCATTCAAGTCTATCATCTGGCCCCGGCATTTGGCGTTGGCCACCCGGCAATCTGGATACTCGCCATCATCATGATCCTGGCCCTTGGAACCCTGATCGGGGCGTTCAATGGTTATTTGACAGCCTACGCGCAGATCCCCTCTTTCATTGTCACGCTCGGCGGCCTCATCGGCTATTCCGGCGTTGCGTTTCTACTTGCCAAGGGCGAAACGGTTGCGCCGATGGACAAGACATTCAAAATCATCGGAGGCGGCATTCCTTCATCATGGCTCGGCCCGCTGTGGAGCTGGGCGCTCGCCTTGCTCGCCTGCGCCGCAATCGTGTTTGCCATCGCCAACGGGCGCAAGCAAAGGCAGCGCTTCAGCTTTCCGCTCCGTCCAAAGTGGGCCGAAATCACACTCGCTGCAATCGGCAGCTTCGGCGTCCTTGCCATAACGGGCATCTTCAACAGCTACCCTTGGCCGCCCAAGCTGATTGAGCAATATGCGGTTGCCAACCAGATTCTCATCCCGGCCGGTGTCGAGAACCGTGACGGCTCTGCGATCTGCATGGCGGCTGACAAGATCGTCCGCTGCACAGAGGGCCTCATCTATTACACTGGCTATGCGGTGCCGGTGCTGATCGCGCTGGCGGTTGGTGGCATCATGACGTTTGTGTCCACCCGTACGCGTTTTGGCCGGTATGTCTACGCCATTGGTGGCAACCCTGAAGCAGCCGAACTTGCCGGCATCAACACCCGCTTGATGAAGGTCAAGGTGTTTGCACTCATGGGCTTTCTTGTCGGCATTTCGGCGATCATTTCGTCGGCTCGTCTTGACGCAGCGACCAACGCACTAGGCTCGCTCAGCGAGCTCTATGTGATCGCTGCTGCGGTCATCGGCGGCACATCGCTGGCAGGCGGCGTCGGCACGATCTACGGTGCCATGTTGGGCGCGCTGTTGATGCAATCGATCATCTCCGGCATGTCGCTGCTCAATCTGCCAGCGGCGTTTCAGAATATCGTCGTCGGCTCGGTGCTGGTGTTCGCGGTCTACCTCGATCAGCTTTATCTTCGCCGTGTGAAATAAGGGAGCAAGGCAATGGCAACTGCAGAAATGAACACAAGCACTGCTTCCGCAAATCGCGGCACACCGCTGATCGAAATGCGTGACATCTCGATTGCCTTTGGCGGCATCAGGGCTGTCGATCAGGCGTCGGTTGATCTTCATCCTGGTGAGGTCGTCGGGCTTCTCGGCCACAATGGCGCTGGCAAATCAACGCTGATCAAAATACTGTCCGGCGCATACCGGCGCGATCACGGCCAGATTTTCATCGATGGCAAGGAAGTATCGATCCAGAACCCGCGCGATGCCAAGGCGCAAGGGATCGAGACCATCTATCAGACACTGGCGCTCGCCGACAATGTCGACGCGGCGGCGAACCTTTATCTAGGCCGCGAACTGCAAACGCGCTTCGGCACACTTGACGATGTTGCGATGGAGTCGCAGGCGCGCAAGGTGATGCACCGGCTCAACCCCAACTTCCGCCGCTTCAAGGAGCCGGTCATGAAGCTGTCCGGCGGCCAGCGCCAGTCCGTCGCCATCGCCCGCGCCATCCTGTTCAACGCGCGGATCCTGATCATGGACGAACCAACGGCAGCGCTCGGCCCGCAGGAAACCGCGCAGGTCGGTGAGCTCATCAAACAGCTGAAGGCCGAAGGCATCGGCATTTTCCTCATCAGCCATGACTTGCACGACGTGTTCGATCTGGCCGATCGCCTCTGCGTGATGAAAAACGGCAAGGTTGTCGGCACGGCCAGAACCACCGATGTCGATCATGATGAAGTGCTTGGCATGATCATCGCCGGCAAGTGCCCGAAAGGCGCAATCCCGGGACCGGGCGCGCTTACGCACTGACCGTGTGCCCATCATGCAACAAACAAACCCGCCGGATCGCTCCGGCGGGTTTTTTTATTGCTAGCCGCAATCCGGCCGTCGCCACACGCATTTTGCACTTGCGTTCTTGCCCGCCATGCAGGAAGCAATCTTCTTGCGGACGATGGAGTGACCATATGAAGAAAGTGTATGACAACGCGACAGCCGCGCTCGACGGGCTTTTGTTCGACGGCATGTTCATCGCCGCTGGTGGCTTTGGCCTTTGCGGCATTCCCGAACTGCTGATTGCGGCCATCCGCGACAATGGCGCGAAAAACCTGACCATTGCGTCCAACAATGCAGGTGTTGATGGCTTTGGTCTGGGCGTTCTGTTGGAGACCCGTCAGGTCAAAAAAATGCTCTCGTCCTACGTGGGCGAGAACGCCGAATTCATGCGGCAGTATTTGTCGGGCGAACTGGAGCTGGAGTTCAACCCGCAGGGAACGCTTGCCGAGCGCATGCGGGCAGGCGGCGCCGGCATTCCGGGCTTTTACACCAAGACCGGCGTCGGCACCGTCATTGCTGACGGCAAGGAACACAAGGATTTCGACGGGAAGACCTACATATTGGAGCGCGGAATTTTCGCTGACCTGTCCATCGTCAAGGCATGGAAGGCGGACGCAACCGGAAACCTCGTGTTCCGCAAAACCGCCCGCAACTTCAACCCGCCAGCCGCCACATGCGGCAAGGTCTGCGTTGCGGAAGTCGAGGAAATCGTGCCGGTCGGCTCGCTCGACCCCGACGCCATCCACGTGCCGGGCATTTATGTGCACCGGCTCATCCAAGGCCAACACGAAAAGCGCATCGAACAGCGCACAACACGCAAGCAGGAGAAAGCATAATGGGCATGATCGAAGACGCTGACGACAGTACCGCAGCCGCAACCGGCTACACCGATGCCTTTCTCGACGCTGCCGTGATCAAGATCGACGCCGCTTTTGGGGCTGGTTTCGCACGCGCGAATCCCGTGCTGATAGGTGCCATGATCCAGGCGAGCGCCGCGAACCTGAACGCTTTCATGGCTGCTGCGTCCAACATGCCGATGGAGATGTTTGACATGCTGCCCGACGTCGATGATGACTTCCCCTTGCCACCGAAGAAAACGAAAAAGGGCGGCCGCTAATGGCTTGGGACCGCAACCAGATGGCGGCACGGGCAGCAAAGGAACTGCGCGACGGCTGGTATGTGAACCTTGGCATCGGCATCCCGACGCTGGTGGCGAACTATATTCCGCAAGACATTGAGGTGACGCTGCAATCAGAAAACGGCATGCTCGGCATGGGCCCGTTCCCGTTTGAGGGCGAAGAAGATGCCGATCTCATCAACGCCGGCAAACAGACCATCACCGAACTGCCCAAAACAGCCTTCTTCGATTCAGCCCAGTCCTTCGCCATGATTCGCGGCGGCAAGATTGCGATGGCAATCCTCGGCGCCATGGAAGTTGCCGAAAATGGCGATCTCGCCAATTGGATGATCCCGGGCAAACTGGTCAAAGGCATGGGCGGCGCGATGGATCTTGTCGCCGGCGTTGGCCGTGTGGTCGTTGTCATGGACCACACCTCCAAGCACGGCGAAAGCAAGGTCCTGAAGGCCTGCACCTTGCCGCTCACCGGCAAGGCGGTCGTAAACCGCATCATCACCAATCTTGGTGTGCTTGATGTCGTCCCCGGCGGCCTGAAAATCATCGAATGCGCCGACGGTGTCAGCGAAGCAGAGCTGAGGGCGGCGACGGAAGCAACGATTGTCGGCTAATACCTGCGCGGCGCTTCCGGCTTGTTCATCAATATCTTTTCGATCTTGTCCTTCAACGCATCGGTCATCACGTGGCGGCTTTCAAGCGCTGCCAGATTGTCCTTGAGCTGGCTTTCCTTTGACGCGCCGAGGATAACGGTCGAGACGTGAGGGTTGGAAAGGCACCAGAGCAGCGCCATGTGATGGATTGGCATGCCTGCCTTTTCGGCAACAGACGCCAGTTTCTCGATCTTGACGAGCTTTGCCTTGCCGGCCGGGCTTTCCCACTCGGCCTTCAGCCATTCATAGCCGGGCAGATTGAGGCGGCTGTCATCGGGTATTCCCTTGTTGTATTTGCCGGTCAGAACGCCTGAAGCCAGAGGCGACCAGATGGTCGTGCCGGTGCCGACAAGGTCATAAACCGGCAAATAATCACGCTCGACCTTGTCGCGCTCGAACATGTTGTATTGCGGCTGTTCCATCGTCGGCGGCGTGATGCGCAGTTCGCGCGCCACGGCATAAGCTTCCGTAATCTGCTGACCGGACCATTCTGACGTGCCCCAGTACAAAACCTTGCCCTGTTGGACGAGATCATGCATCGCACGCACGGTTTCCTCAATCGGCGTGTCAATATCCGGGCGGTGGCAGAAATAGAGGTCGAGATAATCCACCTGCAAACGTTTCAGTGCCGCATGACAAGCGTCGGTGACATGCTTGCGCGAAAGGCCGCGCTGCGTCGGCTTGGAGCCACCCCAAAACACTTTGCTGGACACGGCATAGCTGTCGCGGGTCCAGTTCAGTTTCTTCAGCGCCTTGCCCATCAGAAACTCGGACTCGCCAGCCTCATAGCCTTCGGCATTGTCGAAGAAATTGATCCCGGCGTCATAGGCCGTCGTCATCAACTTCAGCGCATCGCTCTCGTGCACCTGCTTGCTGAATGTCACCCATGAACCCAGCGAAAACTCGCTGATCTGAAGACCTGATTTGCCCAAACGGCGATATTGCATGAAGTGCTCCTGACTGATGTCGGATTTGCGGATTGCAGTGAACGTTAAATTTTCACGCGGATGATTTGGTAAGAGTAGGGCGGAAGGGCCACCATGACCACTCCGTCCTCGACTATGGCGCCTGTGCCCCTGCGCGGCGCGACATTGGATTGGTTGCCTGCCGTATTCACTGCCTCAAGACTTCCATGCGTCATCACCTGATGGTCAATGATGGCAGACTTCCCAAAGCCTTGCAGTGATACCTCAACGTCGATGGCCTGCGAACTGTTCCGGTTCACCATAAAGAAACTGATCGTTCCCTCATCCTCGTTGTGCACGCCGGACACGTCAACATAAGGCACATTGTCGGCAACATCGGCGTCGTACCCGGGCGATTTGACGGCAAGGTTCAGCGCTGTGCCACGGCCGAAGATCGAGGCGAAATAATAGGGGTAATAAATCGTCTGCCGCCATGCCGCGCCCTTAGGATCGGTCATGATCGGCGCGATAACATTCACCAGCTGCGCGATGCAGGCAATCTTCACCACATCAGAGCGGCGGATGAACGTGTTGAGAATGCAGCCGACCTGCAGTACATCTTCAAAATTATAGATGTCTTCAAGCAAGCGTGGCGCATGCGGCCAGCCTTCATTGCCGTCAAGAATGGCGCGGTCCTGATGATTTGAGTGATACCAGACATTCCATTCGTCAAACGAGATGCCAACCTTGTGCTTGGAGCGCTTGTTGGCCTTCACCAGATTGATCGTCGAACCGACAGTGGCGATGTAAGTGTCCAGCTTCTCGTTCAACGCCAGATAGTTGGCGGTGTTTTTCGCCCGGTTGGCGAAATACATGTGCAGCGAGATGTGGTCGACGGATTCGTAAGTGTGCTCAAGAACGATCCGTTCCCATTCCGGATAGGTCTTCATGTCCGAGTTCGACGAGCCGCAGACAATCAGCTCCAACTTCTTGTCAAACGCGCGCAAGGTCTTGGCCACCTCATTGGCGAGTCTGCCATATTCATCCGCCGTCTTGTGGCCCACTTGCCATGGTCCATCCATCTCGTTGCCGAGGCACCAGAGATTGACGTTGAACGGTTCGGCGCGCCCGTTTTTCTTGCGCAGATCACCCCAGTAAGAGCCGGTCGGGCCGTTGACATATTCGACAAAGTTGCGCGCCTCATCGAGCCCGCGCGAACCGAGATTGATGGCCAGCATCATCTTGGTATCGACCGTGTCGCACCAATCCTGAAACTCGTGCACACCCACCGCATTGCTGTCAGATGTGTGCCAGGCCAGGTCCAGCCGGGTCGGGCGCTGGTCACGCGGGCCAACGCCGTCTTCCCAATTGTACGCCGAGACAAAATTTCCGCCGGGATAGCGTACGTACGGGATGTTGAGGTCCTTGACCAGCTTGGCGACATCGCCGCGCATGCCGTTCTTGTCGGCAGTGGCATGGTCCGGCTCATAGATGCCCGTATAGATCGCCCGCCCCAGATGCTCCAGAAAGGCCGAATAGACCCGGCTGTCGATCGCTGCGACCGAAAAATCCTTGTGTGCAGTAACCTGCGCTTTCATTTCTGGCTCCCCCGGCGTCCGGTTTCATATCGGATTTGCAGATATATATCGGAAATGCCGCTTGCCCCGTCAAGGCAAATGTGGGGAGGTTCAGCGCCGGGTGGTCAGCCGCAGCACAATATCCTGATCGTAGTTG
>JANMQE010000223.1:0-4235 GCA_031370195.1 Phyllobacteriaceae bacterium | reverse complement strand
CGCTCGTCTGTTGTAGACAACCACGAAAAACTGCCGTCTAGTTGGCTGGCATTTTCGGGAGGATGGTGTGGCATTTGACTATGTGATTGTTGGCGGTGGTTCTGCCGGGTGCGTGTTGGCGGCGCGGCTTTCGGATAATCCCGATGTCAGCGTCTGTCTTTTGGAAGCGGGCGGCACTGGCAAAGACTTGCTGATCCGCGCGCCGCTGGGCGTGGCGGCGATGCTGCCCGGTTATGGCAAGATCAACAACTGGTCATACAAGACCGTGCCGCAATCCGGATTGAACGGACGCAGGGGGCTGCAACCTCGCGGCCGGGCGCTTGGTGGATCAAGTGCAATCAATGCGATGCTCTACGTGCGCGGTGTTCCGTCCGACTATGAGGATTGGGCGGCCAGCGGCGCAAACGGATGGGGCTGGGATGAGGTGTTGCCCTGGTTCAGGAAGGCTGAGCGCAACGAGAACGGCGCGGATGCATGGCATGGGGCGGACGGGCCGTTGAGGGTCGCCAATCAGCGCAGCCCGGCGGACATCACGAAAGCGTTTGTCGAGGCTGGTGCCGAGTGCCAGTTTCCGGTCAATGCAGATTTCAACGGCAACTCTCAGGAAGGTGTCGGGCTTTATCAGGTGACGCAGTTTTATGGCGAGGGCAGGAACGGTGAGCGCTGTTCGGCGGCGGCGGCGTATTTGCATCCCGTGATGGACCGGCCCAACCTGACCGTGATCACAAAAGCGCGGGCAAGCGAGGTGCTGTTTTCAGGACGGCGCGCGGTCGGAGTGGCGTATCGCCAGGGTGGCAAGAACAAGGTAGCCGAGGCCAAGCATGAAGTGCTCCTGTCGGGCGGCGCGTTCAACTCGCCGCAGCTTTTGATGCTCTCGGGCATCGGCCCGGGGGCGGAACTGGCAAGGCACGGGATCGCGGTGCGGCAGGACACGCCAGGTGTCGGGGCCAATTTGCAGGATCATCTGGATTTCATTCTGGTGTGGAAATCCAAAATTGCCGACGGGCTGGCGCTCAGTCCTTCCGGCACGCTGAAGCTGATCCGCGAAATGCTGCGCTGGCGCAAAGACGGGTCGGGGCTGATCGCTTCGCCGGGGGCAGAAGGGGCGGGATTTCTCAAGACCGATCCATCGCTCGACAGGCCTGACATTCAACTGCATTTTGTGGCAGGGATGGTCGATGATCACTTGCGCAAATTGCATTATGGCTTCGGATTTTCATGCCACGTCTGCGTGCTTCGCCCGAAATCGCGGGGGTTCGTCACGCTTGCGAGCGCAAATGTTTTCGATGCGCCGCTGATCGACCCCAACTATCTCAGCGATCCTGATGACCTCGCGAGGATGATCAAGGGGGCGAAAATTGTAGACCGCATATTGAAGGCCCCTGCCCTGTCAGCCTACCGCAAACAAGAACTCTACACCGCGGACGTTAAAACCGATGCGGACTGGGAGCGGCATATCCGGGCGCGCGCGGACACGATTTACCATCCGATCGGCACCTGCAAGATGGGCAGCGACGCGACGGCGGTCGTTGACCCGCAACTGCGGGTGCACGGGTTTGAGGGCTTGCGCGTCGTCGATGCGTCCGTGATGCCGACGCTGATTGGCGGCAATACGAATGCTCCGACTATCATGATCGCGGAACGGGCGGCTAGTATGATCTTGTCAGCGGGCGCACAGAAAGCTTGACACGCACATGATAGAATCTCCGAAGAGCGATGACGTCTTCTTGGACCAAGCAATTAACCCGATCAGACGCGAGTTCAATATACTCCTGCTTGCCGCAGGAACTGCGGGCGTCCTCAATTTGAATATTCGAGACGCAGGTGTGTGCCCAATAAGTGCGTTTCAAAACATTGCGAATGCTGCGGGTTCAGAATGTCAGCGGACTGATGGCGCACTGACGATAATGGCCATTGGCAGCGCGCTGTCCATGCTTATTTCCTACCGTGCGTGGAGGTGGCGCGGCCTTGCAATCTCGGGACTCGTCGCTTCGCTGCTCCTGTTATGCGCCGCGTGGATCAGCTACGAGCCAAATGGAAGATTTCGACGCGCTGAGTTCCTCCAGAATGAGCAATTCGGTGGCGTGCTGTTGAGCAATTTTGCCGCGATCGCCTTGCCTGTCAGCTTCTTGGCAACAATTATCGCTGTGACGGCATGGTTTTCCGCGAAGCGTGACTAGCGGCGCCATAGAAACGGCCAGCATCTGAAGCAGCTTGGCCCTGATCCACCCGGCCCCTATGCCGAGATGGCAAACCGGGTCGTCGGTTCCGGCACCTTATGGCCCAAGTCCTTGGCGGCCTCGATCCACGTCATGATTGCATCCTGAACGTTCGCGACCGCTTCTTGCGGGGATTCGCCGTCGCTCATGCAACCTGGAAGGTCTGGCACGGTCGCGACAAATCCACCGCCGTCTTCGGCGGCGAGCGGCTCAACGATGATTGCGTAGTGGCTGGCGTTCATGGCAACCTGTTCAACGTATCGATCATTTCGACCAGTCTGCGGATATATATAGGCTTAATCGGACGTTTGAAAGGGATAGTGAGTTTCTCGGCCAAATTGGGATGGCCTACTTTGTAGTGGGATCCGCCGCCCGACGCAGGCTTGCACAACAGGCCAAATTCCCGGCACAAAGCTTCGATGTCGGCAATCTTCCAATCGCCGCGCGGATTGCTTCGCATTGCCGTCAGTCGTTTACTCACGCAGCGAGACTCCTTAGCAACAACCACAGCCCGTCACTGCGCAATCTAGAATTGCCAAGGTTACTATCGATTGAGACTGCCTGGCAAGCGGTAGTCGCGTGCATTGAAGTCTTCCCACCAAAGCACAAGCTCCAACCTGCCCGATTGCAGGTGACATCTGCGACATTTTGCGCGCATAAAGCTGTATGGCCCGTTTCTTGATCATAGATGACCATCCGCTGTTCCGCGAAGCGCTGCAGAGCGCGATTGCATTGGCGTTTTCTGATGCGCAGTCTGTCGAGGCGCGGTCGATTGATGAGGCTTTGGAGGCGCTGGCGGATGATCCGGTGTTTGATTTGGCGTTGCTTGACTTGAACATGCCGGGCACACGCGGTTTTGAAGGACTGGCGGAACTGCGCACGCAGTATCCACGGCTGCCGGTGGTGGTGGTTTCCGGCCATGAAGAAGCGCGGATCATCAGCGAGGCGCTGTCTTATGGTGTGGCAGGGTATATTCCCAAATCCGCCAAAAAGGCCGATCTGGCGGCGGCAATCACGGCTGTCATGAGCGGCGAAATTTATGTTCCAGCAGGCTACGATGCGCCGCAGAACGGGCACGACAATTCCAAGTCGGTGTTGCTTGCCAAGCTGTCGTCACTCACGCCCCAGCAATTGCGCGTGTTGCAGATGCTCAAGCAAGGGCTTTTGAACAAGCAGATAGCCTATGAGCTGAAGGTGGGTGAGACCACGATCAAGGCCCATGTGTCGGAGATTTTGCGCAAGTTGAATGTGTTCTCCCGTACGCAAGCGGTGATTGAGGTGTCGAAGCTGGATGTGAAGGATGTGTTTCGCGAGGGGTGAGAGAGAGAAAGTGGCTGATCTTTTTCTGGCCTCGGCGCTGCCCCTCATCCGTCGCTTCGCGCCACCTTCTCCCCGCAAGCGGCGGGGAGAAGGGAAGAACATCAGCGCATTGTCAGAGTTCTTAATTCGACGGAGAGGCTGTCACGCCAGCAGATGCGCCATTAGCGCTCTCAGTTCCGCCGGGCGCACTGGTTTGAGCATCACTTCTATGCGTTGCTCCTTGGCCACTGCCGCCATTTCCTTGTCGGGGTCGGCGGTGATGATGATGGCGGGGACGTGGCGATTGAGGAGTTTGCGGGCTTCGGTGATGGTTTGCGAGCCGAATGTGGCGCGGTCGAGGTGCTGGTCGGCGATGATTATGTCGGGGGACCAGCCGCCGGTGGACAGGACGGTCATCGCCTCGCCGAGGCTTGCGGCGAGACGTATGTTGCAGTTCCAGCGACCGAGCAGCCCGGCCATGGCTTCCTGAACGCGGCGATCGTTTTCGACGAGCAAAACCTTGGCGCTGAACAGGCCGTAGACGGGATTGTCCGGAACGGGTGTTGAGTCGGCTGGTTTTGGCTCGCATTGGCCAACCGCTGAAGGCACAGTGATGCGGAACTCGGTGCCGGTGCCGACTTTGGATATGAACTCCATCGGATGGCCGAGCGCCAGCGTCATGCGCCGGACGATGGAAAGGCCAAGCCCAAGACCGCC
>JANMQE010000218.1:0-8129 GCA_031370195.1 Phyllobacteriaceae bacterium | reverse complement strand
GCAGCCCGACGAACCGATCAACGCAGCCCAGCTCTTCAGCCGCATGCGCGCCTTGAGGGCCGCCCTCGGCGACATCCCCAAACAAGCCCGCCGCCTCGCAAGATGGCAGGCCCGCCGCGATCTGTTGCTCAAGGCGAAACGCCCAACACGCATCTCCATCTTCCGCCCCGGACTCCCGCCCGGCTGGCGGCAACGGTCCATACATGATGTCGATGATGTGCTAAGAGAATGCCACGGCCTCGCAATTCACGCGGGGAATGGGCCCGATACGGGGTGACACCCAACGCCTCCATCCCCCAAACTTCGTCATCGTCGGGCGTGTCCCGACGACCCAGACTTGCCTTTTGGCTGAACAAAACCCCGAATTTTCGTCATTCCGGGGCCGCGACCCGTCACGCCGCGGCCTCGGCGAAGGCGGATGCCGTTGGCGGTAGTGAAGCAAATCAAGTGCAGATTATCAAACCCAACTACCACACTTCATTCCACGCCAGCATTGCTTCACCGCCTCCACCGGAATGAACCAAATCCGATCTGCGGCGTTATGGCAGTGTTGGGCGTTGATAAAAGGATTAAATTCAATCCGGTCGGACATTCGACAATTTGGATACCATCATGGACAGTTTCGATCCGGTATTTCTCGCCCGAATGCAGTTCGCATTCACCATCGGCTTTCACATTATTTTCCCCGCGTTCACCATCGGCCTCGCCAGTTTCCTGGCTGTCCTGAACGGCCTCCACCGCGCGACCGGCAACCAGACCTATCTTGATGTGTTCGACTATTGGAAACGCATTTTCGCCATTACGTTTGGCATGGGCGTCGTCTCCGGCATTGTCATGAGCTACCAGTTTGGCACCAACTGGAGCGTTTTTGCTGACAAGACCGGCCCGGTGCTCGGGCCGCTGATGGGCTATGAGGTTCTGACGGCCTTCTTTCTTGAGGCCGGGTTTCTTGGCGTGATGCTGTTTGGCCGCGAGCGGGTCGGGCCGGGCCTGCATCTGTTTGCCACCGCGATGGTCGCCGTCGGCACATTCATTTCGTCGTTCTGGATCCTGGCGGTGAACAGCTGGATGCAGACGCCTGCAGGCTATGCGACGAACGAAGCGGGGCAGTTTGTCGTCACCAGTTGGATGGAAGTCATCTTCAATCCGTCATTCCCCTACCGGCTGGTGCACATGGTGCTGGCGGCATATCTCACAACTGCGTTTGTTGTAGGAGCAGTCGGCGCTTGGCATCTGTTGAAAAAGCAGACCAATCCTGCGGCACGGATCATGTTTTCGATGGCGATGTGGATGGCGGCAATCGTCGCGCCGATCCAGATCATGGCGGGCGATTTGCATGGCCTCAATACGCTTGAACACCAGCCGCGCAAGGTTGCTGCGATGGAAGGGCATTTCGAGACACAGCAAGGCGCGCCGCTGATCCTGTTCGGCATCCCCAACTCGAACGAAGAGCGGGTCGATTACAAAATCGAAATCCCCAAGCTCGGCAGCCTGATCCTGACGCATGATTTGAATGGCGAAATAAAGGGACTGAAAGAATGGCCGGCAGCCGAGCGTCCGCCGGTCGGGCCGGTGTTCTGGGCATTCCGCATGATGGTCGGCATCGGCTTTGCAATGCTTGGATTGGGTATCTGGAGCCTGTGGCTGCGTTACCGCGGCACGCTTTATCAGACGCCATGGCTGCACCGCGCGGCAATTGCCATGGGTCCATCAGGCTTCATCGCTTTGCTTGCAGGCTGGACCGTAACCGAGGTCGGCCGTCAACCTTACACAGTCTACGGATTGCTGCGCACGTCAGAATCATCATCTGCCATTGACGCCGCCGCAGTCGGTGCATCCTTGATTGCGTTCATTGTCGTCTACTTCGTGTTGTTTGGCGCGGGCATTTTCTACATTTTCCGCGAGATGGCCAAGACACCAGAGCGCAACGAGGAAGGACTGCCGACCGACGAGCCGATCCGCGCGGCAGGCATTACCCCTGCCATCGAAATGGCCGTGGAACGGGAGGCGTAAATGGAACTTGATTATCCACTCATCTGGGCCGGACTGATTGCATTTGCCGTGCTTGCCTATGTCATCCTGGACGGTTTTGACCTTGGCATCGGCATCCTGTTTCCGTTTTTCACGGCAGAGAAAGACCGCGACATGATGATGAACTCGGTCGCCCCCGTTTGGGACGGCAACGAGACGTGGCTGGTGCTGGGAGGGGGCGGGCTGTTTGCCGTGTTCCCGCTCGCCTACGCAGTCATCATGCCCGCGCTTTATGCGCCGATCATTATCATGTTGCTGGCGCTGGTGTTTCGCGGCGTCGCCTTCGAGTTTCGCTGGAAAACACAGCGCGGCAAATTCCTCTGGGACTGGGCGTTTGCAGGCGGCTCGCTGCTGGCAACATTTGCGCAAGGCGTGGCACTCGGCGCGCTGGTGCAAGGCATTCCGGTTGCGGGCCGCGCCTATGCCGGCGGCTGGTGGAACTGGTTAACCCCCTTCAGCCTGACAACCGGCGTCGCGCTGGTCCTCGGCTACGCGCTGCTCGGCGCTGGCTGGTTGATCTACAAGACGGAAGGTTCACTGCAAGACCGGGCATTCCAGGCGGCAAAAATCACCGGCATCGCCACCCTCGCCCTGATCGGCATCGTCAGCCTGTGGACGCCTTTCCTCAATCCGGATTTGATGAACCGCTGGTTTGCGTTCCCTCAGTTGATTTACACCGCGCCAGTGCCGCTAATGGTGCTCGGCTGCGCTTGGCTGCTGTACAGCGGCATCGAAAAGCGCCACGAATTGCAGCCGTTTCTGGCTTCGCTCGCGCTATTCACGCTGTGCTACATCGGCCTGGGCATCTCCTTCTTTCCCTACATCGTGCCGTTCTCGGTGACGATCTGGCAGGCGGCGGGACCGGAGAATTCGTTGATATTTCTCCTCGCTGGCACCGTCATCCTCGTACCGATGATCCTTGCCTACACGGCATGGAGCTATTGGGTCTTCCGCGGCAAGATTTCAGCCGAGGGAGGCTACCATTAGACAGCCGGTGTCGAGAGTGTCGCGGTTGCTTTGGTTTGGCGGCATATGGATCGCTAGCGTCGTAACGCTCGGAGCGGTGGCCTATGCGATCCGGTTGGTCTTGATGCCTTGAAAAATTGCGCGAAAGCCGCCCGAAGCATCACTTTGCACCGTCAAAAACCGGTGTTATAGGGTCTGGCAATGGCCATCCGGCCTGACATGCGGCTCCCGGTAATGAAGGAAAATCCATGGCCAAGATCAAGGTAGCAAACCCCGTTGTTGATCTCGACGGCGACGAAATGACCCGCATTATTTGGGATTTCATCAAGGCAAAGCTGATTCACCCCTATCTTGACCTCGACATTGAATATTACGATCTGTCCGTCGAAAACCGCGACGCCACAAGTGATCAGGTGACGATTGACGCCGCTCATGCCATCAAGAAACACGGCGTCGGGATCAAATGCGCAACGATCACGCCGGACGAACAGCGGGTTGAAGAATTCAAGCTGAAGAAGATGTGGAAATCGCCGAACGGCACCATCCGCAACATCCTGGGTGGCGTGATTTTCCGCGAGCCGATCATCTGCAACAACGTGCCGCGCCTCGTGCCGGGCTGGACCAAACCGATCATCGTTGGCCGCCATGCGTTCGGCGACCAATATCGCGCCACCGACTTCCGCTTCCCCGGCAAGGGCAAGCTTTCGATCAAATTTACGGGTGACGATGGCACAGTCATCGAGCACGAAGTCTACCAATCGCCGGGTGATGGCGTGGCGATGGCGATGTACAATCTTGATGAATCCATCTTCGAGTTCGCCCGCGCCTCGCTCAATTACGGCTTGCTGCGCAGCGTGCCAGTCTACCTTTCAACCAAGAACACCATCCTGAAAGCCTATGACGGACGCTTCAAAGACATATTCCAGGAAGTCTACGAGAACGAATTCGCTGCCGCGTTCAAGGAAAAGAAAATCTGGTACGAACACAGGCTGATCGACGACATGGTGGCCTCGGCGCTGAAATGGTCGGGCGGTTACGTCTGGGCCTGCAAAAACTACGACGGCGACGTGCAATCCGACATCGTGGCCCAGGGCTTCGGCTCGCTCGGCCTGATGACCTCCGTACTGATGACGCCGGACGGCAAGGTTGTCGAAGCCGAAGCTGCACACGGTACAGTCACTCGCCATTACCGCCAACACCAGAAGGGCGAAGAAACCTCAACCAACTCCATCGCCTCGATCTTCGCATGGACGCGCGGCCTTGCGCACCGCGCCAAGCTCGACGGCAACAAGGACCTGATGAAATTCTCGCTGACGCTGGAAAAGGTTTGTGTCGCAACAGTCGAAAGCGGCTTCATGACCAAGGATCTGGCGTTGCTGATCGGGCCGGACCAACCGTGGCTTTCAACGACAGGCTTCCTCGACAAGATCGACGAAAACCTGCGCCTTGCGATGGCGGATTGATGACAGCCGACGCAAACGCGGAACGCCTCGCAAAGGCCCGCATCTGCGCCGCCAACAATGTTGATTGGTATCAATGCGTGTCCCGCGCGCATGGGCTGCAAGATGCGCGCAATGATACGCATTGGGAGAGCCGCGCGCTCGCACCATCGTATTATTCCAATCTCGTCACGCTTTTCCCAGACGCACTGGACGAACAATTGGCCGCAATTGAACGCCTTGCGGCTGAACTTCGGCGGCCATTTGCACTGAAAGACGCTTTCTGCAAGCTGCCGCTGGATACGTTAGGTTTCAAACCACTGTTCGATGCTGTGTGGGTTTGGCATCAGCCTGATGCGGCGATTGTTTCGTCCGGGACTGACTGGGAGCAAATCAGCAGCGCTGCGGATCTGATCCTGTGGGAGCAAGGGTGGAATGGCACTTCACCAACTCAGACGCGGACCTTTACGCCATCAATGCTTGCTGATGATGATGTCGCCTTCTTCGGCTTGAAGAAGAACGGCCAATATTCTGCAGGCTGCATCGCCAACAGATCGCGCGGTGCGACGGGATTCTCGAATTTCTTCGCACCTGAAACCGGCAGGTTGGACTGCGTCACATCTGCTGCGGCGGCAGTCGCAAGCTTTGGCGCAGGCCTTCCTGTAGTTGGCTATGAGCGCGGACAGGATTTGGAGACCGCACTGGCAGCGGGCTTTCAAAGCGTCGGAAAATTGCGCGTTTGGGAGAGGAAAGCATGAAGAATCTGATGATACGGCCAATGGCGCCAAGCGATCTTGATGGCTGGCGCGCACTTTGGGATGGGTATCTGACATTCTATGAAAGTGCGGTGACAGAAGAAATGACGGCGCTCACCTGGTCGCGACTGCATGATATGACCGTGCCGCTGCACGGCTGGATCGCGTTGCTGGACGGCAAGCCGGTCGGCTTCACCCATGCGCAGGAACATTTGTCCACATGGTCCGCCGGGCCCTACGTCTATCTCGAAGACCTGTTTGTCGATCTATCCGCGCGCGGCAGTGGCGCTGGGCGAGCGCTGATCAATGCCGTTTACGATCATGCTGGCACTGTCGGAGCCGCCAAGGTCTATTGGCAAACCGCGCGAACCAACACGACCGCCCGGCGCCTTTATGACAGCATCGCCGAGGACGCCGGATTTATGGTTTATCAACGCAAGGAAAACTCTTCAGGCGCGTAAGAATGTTAGTGCTTACTCAAACATGGAGTGCGTATGTGAAGTGGTGTCGCCGTACACGTCACCCGGCTGCCGCGCGGAGCCCCCAAACACAATGACCGGCTTGCCGGGTGACCTTCCTTATGTCTGAAAGCCTAGAGCGCAGCCCGGACCGCAGCGATCGCTTCATTGGCTTTTGAGCCGTCCGGACCGCCTGCCTGCGCCATGTCCGCGCGCCCGCCTCCGCCTGCGCCACCGAGCGCGGCAGATGCAATGCGAACAAGATCAACAGCGGAATATTTGCCCGTTAGATCGTCGGTAACGCCAACAACTGCCGAGGCCTTGCCATCCTCGGCGACGCCAATGAAAACCACCACACCGGAGCCGATTTGCTTTTTGGCATCATCTGCAAGCGGTTTGAGGTCCTTTGGCTGGACGCCGGTGACGGACTTGCCGGTGAAGGCGACGCCGTTGACAGTTTCGGAGGACGAGCCCGCTGCGCCGCCGCCGCCGAGTGCCAGCTGCTTGCGGGCTTCAGTCAGTTCGCGCTCAAGCTTGCGGCGCTCGTCGACAAGGGTTTCCACGCGGGTCAAGACCTCCGACGGTGTCGTCTTCAACGTTGAGGCGAGAGCCTTCATGCGCCGGTCCTGCTCATCGAGATAGGCGCGCGCGTCACTCGCGGTTACGGCTTCCATGCGCCGCACGCCAGACGCGACAGCGCCTTCGGCCAAAATGCGCACAAGGCCGATATCACCGGTCTGACGCACATGCGTGCCGCCGCACAGTTCAGTGGAATAAGATTTGCCGGCCTTGTCGCCATGCAGCGCCGTGCCCATCGACACGACGCGGACCTCATCGCCGTACTTCTCGCCAAACAGCGCCATGGCACCTTCGGCGATCGCATCATCGACAGCCATCAGGCGCGTGGTGACCGGCGCGTTCTGCAGGATGATTTCATTGGCCATGGTCTCGACTTCGGCCAACTCGGCATCCGAGATGGGCTTTGGATGCGAAAAATCGAAGCGCAGCCGGTCCTGCGCGACAAGTGAGCCCTTCTGCGCAACATGGGTTCCAAGCACATGGCGCAGCGCCTCGTGCAGAAGGTGGGTGGCAGAGTGATTTGCGCGCAGGCGGGTGCGGCGAGTGCGGTCAACATTCAAGAGCGCAGGCGCGCCAAGCTTGACCGTGCCGTCAGTGACGGTCGCAAGATGAACGAATACGCCGTCGCCCTTCTTCTGCGTCTCGCGCACAGCAAGCGAGAAGCCTTCGCCGGATATCGTTCCCGTGTCGCCCTGTTGACCGCCGGACTCGCCGTAGAATGGCGTCTGGTTGACCACGACGGCAATCTCGTCGCCCTTGGAGGCAGACTGGACTTCGTCACCAGCCTTCACGAGCGCGGTGATCACGCCCTCGGCGGTCTCTGTTTCATAACCGAGGAACTCTGTTGTGCCAGCGCGATCCTTGACGGCATACCACACCGTTTCGGTGGCCGCATCGCCGGACCCGGCCCAATTGGCACGGGCCTCGGCCTTCTGCCGCTCCATGGCGGTGGAGAAAGCTGCCGTGTTCACAGTGATGCCGCGCTGGCGCAGCGCATCCTGCGTCAAATCGAGCGGGAAACCGTATGTGTCGTACAATTTGAACGCCGTCTCGCCATCCAGTTCACCGCCTGTTTCAAGCGCCTCCGTGGCATTTTCAAGCAGCGACAGGCCTCTTTCGAGCGTCTTGCGGAATTTGTTTTCCTCGAGTTTCAACGTCTCGGAAATCAACGATTGCGCGCGCACGAGCTCTGGATACGCAAGGCCCATTTCCTTGACCAGCGTCGGGACCAGCCGGTGCATCAACGGATCGCGCGCGCCGAGAAGCTGCGCATGGCGCATGGCGCGACGCATGATCCGGCGCAGCACATAGCCGCGACCCTCATTAGACGGCAGCACGCCATCGGCAACAAGAAATGACGAGGCGCGCAAATGATCGGCTATCACCCGGTGCGAGGCGCGATTGACTCCTGTCGCAGGAACGCCGGTGGCCTCTTCTGACGCGCGGATCAGCGCTTTGAACAGGTCGATATCGTAATTGTCGTGCTCGCCTTGCAACACTGCGGCGATGCGCTCAAGGCCCATGCCGGTGTCGATGGAAGGACGCGGCAACGAAACACGCTCTTCTTTCGTGATCTGCTCGAACTGCATGAAAACGAGATTCCATATTTCAATAAACCGGTCACCATCCTCATCCGGCGACCCGGGAGGGCCACCCGCAATCTTGTCGCCATGGTCGAAGAATATCTCGGAGCAAGGCCCGCAGGGACCAGTGTCGCCCATCGCCCAGAAATTGTCGGATGTCGGAATGCGGATGATCCGGTCGTCCGAAAATCCGCCAATTCGCTTCCACAGCGATGCAGCTTCATCGTCGGTATGATAGACAGTGACCAGAAGCCGCTTGGCATCGAGCGCGTATTCCTTGGTCAAGAGGTTCCACGCGAGCTCGATTGCGCGCTCCTT
>JANMQE010000176.1:0-1964 GCA_031370195.1 Phyllobacteriaceae bacterium | reverse complement strand
CTTCGCTGATAAAACCATTACTCACGGCTTTATCTTTTAGCGACGAAGCAGAAATTCCGCGTCCGTCGTCGGAAACTGTCAGGGAAATATGCGTTCCTTCGCTGGCTAGACGCACGACGATTTTACCGTATTCAGGCTTGCTGAGGATGCGGCGTGTTTCGGGCGGTTCGATGCCGTGCGCGACAGAATTGCGAAGTAAATGCAAAAGCGGTTCGATTAAAGCATCAAGAATTTGCGTGTCAACTTCCAAATTTTCGCCTTCAATAAACAGTTCGACCAATTTGTCTTCTTCTTCACTGACAACGCGGACGGTGCGTTGCAGACGAACTGAAAGCGAACCAAATGAAACCATCCGCAGTCGAAGTAGTTTTTCCTGCATTTCGTCAATCAAGCGGCGTTGATTTTCAAAAAGCAGGTCGAGATTGCCCTTTAAATTATGAAGTTCGGAACTGATAGCGGAAGTATCAGTGGTGGTTTCGATAAGTTCGCGGGTGGTTTGGTGAAGTTCGGTATAGCGGTCAAATTCGAGTGTATCGAACAACTGGGAGTTGAGGTTCAAGAGTTGCGAACCGCTAAATGTGTAATTCGGTAATTGAAATCTGGCATTCTGGGATTGAATAGCCAGCGAATCGGTTGAACTATCGGTTTCCAATTTGGTAGTCGAGCGTTGCAAACGGCGCGTGCTATGATGCAGTTCTTCGATTTGTCGTTCAAATTCAGCCAATCGTTGCTCAAACACAGAACGGCTGATAATCAAACCACTGGCAATATTGACGAGATCATCGAGTTTATCAAGTGAAACGCGGACAACGGGTTTTGGAACTTGAATTTTGGATTTCGGATTTGATTCCGAATCTGCTATTACTTCGTATTCAGGCGTAGTTTCCGATAAAGGCGCGTCTGTCAGCATTTCGCTTTCAGTCAGCGAAGCCATTATTTTGTCGAAATTTTGATAAGTGAGAGCAATTTTTTTTGTCAGTTGCGCGGATGCTTCGCTTCTGCCTAAGGCTTCAAAACAATCGGTTGAAGTCAAAAGCAATTCAAAGATTTTTTCGTTACTTTCAATCTCGTTTTCTGCTAAATAATCGAGTAAATCTTCAACTCGATGAGCTAAATCGGAAAGTTGTTTTAAGCCGACAATGCCCGCCGAACCTTTTAAGGTATGTGCGTTTCGGCGAATTTCTAACACTGCTTCGCGGTTATTGGGTGTTTTCTCTAAAATTTCTAAATTGGTGTTGATCGCGCGAACAATATCTTCGGCTTCGAGTGTGAAAATTTCGAGCATTTCATCATCAATCTCGAATTCTTCTTCTGTTTCATTGGTTTCTTCCAATATTTCGATAGTTTCAACAATTTCTTCGGCTGGCGGGTGAATTTGTAAATTCTCAAAGGATTCTTCGATAAAATCCGCCATATTTTCAGATGAATCATCCATATTAAAATGGATATTCATTATCAAAACTTCGAGTTCGGTGAGTTTATCCAGCAATTGTCGAGCTTCTTCATCATTTAAAGGTTCTTTTTTACCGACCAGTTTTTTGAGTTTTTTGTCAAATTCAGTGCTGACTTGCGTAACCGCGTCCAAGCCGATGATTGAGGCTGCGCTTTTGAGAGACTCGACTTCCCGAAGTGCGGTTTGCAGTTCGCCATACAAATTACCTTCCTGAGCGCACACCAAAATCCCGCCGCGAATCGTCGGCAGATAACCTTCGGCTTGTTTGATAAATCCTTGTAAAAGTTCAGTATCCATTTTTTCAGGTTCAAGGTTCAAGGTTTCAGGTTCAAGGTTTAGATTAGGCGGTTTGAACCTTGAACCTGAAACTTTGAACCTTAATTTAAGAAAGTATTTATTTCGTAAGAAGGCAATCTTCTCGTGGTTCTATCTTCGGGAAGTTTGAACGGGGCGACGGAAACACGCAGTTCATCAGAAAGTTGAACCAGCATTTTTACCGAATCGGCGGCAC
>JANMQE010000616.1:0-2753 GCA_031370195.1 Phyllobacteriaceae bacterium | reverse complement strand
TGCAATCCATGAAGCGCGGCTTTGGCGGCAAATGCCCGCATTGCGGCAATGGCAAACTGTTCCGCGCCTTCGTCAAACCGGTCGATGCTTGTGCGGAGTGCGGCGAGGATTACACGCCGCAGCGTGCGGATGATCTGCCTGCCTATCTCGTCGTGCTGATCGTCGGGCATATCACCGTCGGCGGCTTCATGTTCACCGAGATGACCACGGTCTGGCCGGGATGGCTGCACCTGGCCGTCTGGGTGCCGTTGACGATCTTGTTGTCGCTCGTGCTGCTGCAGCCGATCAAGGGTGCCGTCATCGGCCTGCAATGGGCCAATTACATGCACGGCTTCGGTGGCGAAGATGAATTCATCAGTGACGATCACGGCAAGCCGTTGCTGAAGCCGCAAGTCTGAAGCAACGCGATGGGCCAAGGCGGCGAACCAGCTTCAAGCAGCCGACCGGTCCGGCCGCGCGACGCGGCATCTCTGATTGTCATCGACCGCAGCAGCAACGAGCCAAGATTTTTGCTGGGCAAACGGCACGAGTCGCACAAATTCATGCCGGGCAAATATGTGTTTCCCGGCGGCAAGACGGACACTTGCGACCGGCTGGTGCGCCCTGCCCGAGATATTAACCCTCAGTGCCTCATGCGACTCCAATCCGGCTTGAACAGCCCTGAAGCGGAAACCAAGGCGCGGGCACTGGCGCTCTCCGCCGTCCGTGAGGCTTTTGAGGAAGCGGGCCTTCTTGTTGGCATAGACTCCGATTTCGCGGCGGCGCATTCCGACTGGCAACCATTTGCCCAGCGCAAACTGGCGCCCGACCTGGCACCCCTGCGCTATGTCGCCCGCGCAATCACACCGCCACAATATCCCCGCCGCTATGACACGCGATTTTTTGCGGTCTTTCGCGATGTCACACTCGAGACGGACATGCGCCAGCACGAAGACAATGAGATGCTGGACTTTTGCTATGCCTCGCACAGCGAGAGCGCTGTCATGAACCTGCCAGGCATCACGCGTATCATTCTTCAATCGCTCATGGATCGTCTGTCCGTTGACCCTGACCTGAAACCCGGCCATCCAGTGCCAACCTATCTCACCCGGCGCGGCAAACATGTTTGTGAGTTTGTCTGAACCCAAGAAAATCCGAACAAACGCATGCAATTCAACCGGGAAGACGACAAGATTGACTGGCTGTCAGCCGGAGCCGCAATCGCCTCCATCAGCGTGGTCGGCATCTGCATTGGCCTCGGCATGCCGCTCCTTTCGGTGATTCTCGAACAGCGCGGCTATTCAGCCTCGATGATCGGCCTCAACACGGCCTTTGCAGGCATCGCCTCAATTGCAGCCGCACCGTTTGCCGCTCCAATGGCGTCAAGGTTCGGTGTTGTGCCGGCAATGATTGCGATGATCATTCTGGGCGGTGTCTCATTCGCCGGTTTTTACGTGTTTTCACCCTTTTGGGCATGGATGATGCTGCGATGCAGCCTGCATTTTGCGCTGACGGTGCTGTTCGTTTTGTCAGAATACTGGATCAGCCATTCGGCACCCGTGCGCAGCCGCGGTCTGATGCTGGGCATTTACGCAACCATGCTGTCACTCGGCTTTGCGCTCGGCCCTTTCATCTTTTCGCTCACAGGGTCGAAAGGGTTCCTGCCGTTTGGTCTCGCCTGCGGCATCATATCTCTAGCGATCATCCCGGTCGTCGTTGCGCGGGGTCACAGTCCGGACTTCGAGGACGAGGAGCATGTGCCATTCCTGCCCTACATCACCAAGGTGCCGACGGCGACTGCGGCGGTGCTGGTCTATGGTGCGGTGGAAACAGGTGGATTTGCCCTCCTGCCGCTCTACGGCAGCCGCATTGGCTTCAGCGAGGGTGATACGGCCCTGTTGATGACCATGATCGGCATAGGCAATGTGGTGTTCCAAATTCCGATAGGCATGCTCAGTGACAAAGTCAGGGACCGTCGTTGGGTGCTGCTTGTCATTGCCGTGTTTGGTCTGGCAGGCATGATTGCCATGCCTTATCTGGCTGCGTCGTGGTGGCTGCTTGCAGGCCTGCTCTTCATCTGGGGCGGCATGATTGCCGGTCTCTATACAGTCGGCCTTGCCCATCTGGGCTCAAAGCTGTCCGGACGTGAACTGGCATCAGCCAATGCAGCCTTCATCTTTTGTTATGCAATCGGCATGCTTGTCGGGCCACAGCTCATCGGATTGGGCATGGACCTGTCCGGTCCGCACGGCTTTGCTGGCGTGCTTGCTGGCTTTTTCGCTGCCTATATTGTGCTGGCAATTTCGCGGATTGGATTTTCCCTCAAGCGGGGTTGACTTTTGACCGCCAATCCGTAGGTTCCGGCAAAATTTCCGCTGCCGGTCACCGCCGGGCTTTCGCGGTTACCCGGACAGAACAGGACAGACAATATGGCCAAGGCAACGACCATCAAGATCAAGCTCATATCGACCGCCGATACAGGCTTCTTCTACGTGACCACCAAGAACAGCCGCACCTTCACCGAGAAGATGCTGAAGCGCAAGTATGATCCGGTGGCGCGCAAGCACGTCGACTTCAAGGAAGCCAAGATCAAGTAAGTGATCCGCGTGAGATAAAAAACAAGCCGCTTTCAGGCGGCTTTTTTGTTGACGAATTGGTTGAGGAAAAGTACCGATCTATCTGGTCTCGCACCATAAAAGTTGAGGCCGACCGGTGTGAGTACTCGATACGAGAAACGTCCCGAAGGACTGTCACACCGGCCGGCGAAACCCCAA
>JANMQE010000148.1:0-4400 GCA_031370195.1 Phyllobacteriaceae bacterium | reverse complement strand
TGGCCAGACGTGGAACAAGTTGGCCAGCGACGATATTCCCTTTTCCGGCGAGATGAGCATCAACACCCGCCATCCCGGTTTCGTGTCCAAAGTCGGGGTCGTGCTGGGCGGTTGCAACAAAAATCTCTGTTTCGGCAATCCGAAAGTCTGGAGCCGCCAGATTGGTGAGCGCGACTGGTCGGGCCATGGCAATTTCATGTTCAACACGTCTGTCCTCCCGGTTTCCGGCGGCGGCATAGGCGGCTTGTCCTACGGCAAGGACATCATCGCTGCCTGCAACGCACATTTACAATCCGATGGCCCGACCAAATCGTATGAATTCGACACGTTGATGGAAGCAACCTTCGTCGTCGAAACGGGGATCGCCTGGGGCGGTGCTGGCCAGTATGGCGTGTTTGAGACCGGCGAGAGCTCGTTTCCGGAGAAGATTGACTACTCGCGCCGCGGCACATTCAAAGTGCGCGTCATTTGCGACCCGGTCATCAAATCGCCGACCAATAACATCGCCATCGACCAAGGCGAATTCAGCCCGGAAGGCATCAAGCTCTTCCTAGCCACGATCAATGGTGCGAACACTGACGGCTCGAACCCAGCAACCAAATGTCCGGCACTGCGCGTCATCACGCGGGTCGAGACCAGCAAGGAGGGCGGCGTGGACATCCGGCTTTGGCGGCAGGAAGGGCAAGGCCAAGCCACCAGCGCGTTCAAATCGGCATATGCCTCGTTTGATGCGCAAAAGAACGGCTATTTCGCTGATTTCGTCCATACGGAAAAATTCGACGCGACGACGTGGCTGCAATTCATGGCCGAAGTGGTTGGCGATCCATTCGCACCGTCAACGCCGTGGAAAGACATCACCGTGCACTGCACATCGCCGGGCGGCGGCGGGCTGACCAACGGCTTGCCTGATCATGGTGATGATCCGGTGTTTCCACCGGAAAAACCCAAGCCGCAGGTCGATACCGGCAGCAACGATCTTGCGCCGCCCGCGCGTCCCGATCCTGATGGCCCGAAGGCCTCTTGGATAGGAGAAGTGACCATGGCCGACAGCGCCGGTTCACGCAAATCCTGCCCGCGCAAGGGTAAGGTGTTCTTCGCCGTGACACGCAATGAACCCGGCAATTTCAAGTACAAGATCAGCTGCAACAATGGCCAAGGCTTTTCAGGCTCGGTCCAGTCCTACAGCCAGGGCGGCCCGACGTTTGAGGCCTATGGCGCACATGACATCAACATCAACCGCACGCGCACCATCCAGTGCACGCTGCAGGAAGTGAAGCCGAACAATGCCCGCGTCACCATCGACAAGGGCGCGCTCGACTACACCTGCAACAACCCGGCCATCGACCCGTCAGCCAACGATCTCGTCGCCGATCCAAAACCGCGCCCGGCCAAACCCGGAGTCAGCATTTTCTGCAAACCCGGCTTCAAACTCGAGGGCAAGGCCTGCATCCGCAAGCCGGTGATCGTGATTGCCTGCAAGGTCAATCAGCAGCGCATCAAGGACCGCTGCGTGCCGAAAGTGATCATCGACTGCGCCAACGGCTTCAAACTGGAAGGCGAAAAATGCGTGCGCAAGCCGGTTATCGTTGAGGCTTGCAAGACCACACAACTGCGCCGCAACGGCAAATGCATCGACAAGCCGACTGTTTCTATCCTGTGCAGACCCGGCTTCAAACTTGAAGACCGGAAATGCGTGCGAAAACCGGTGATCGTAGCTGCCTGCAAAACCATGCAGCTTCGCCGCAACGGCAAATGCATCGACAAGCCGACGGTGTCGATCCTGTGCAAACCCGGCTTCAAACTTGAAGGCGCAAAATGCGTTCACAAGCCGGTGGCGCCGGGCAGGACAGTGCTGAAACTGAACAAGAAAGCCACGCCATTGATCTTCAACGGCCGGGCGCTGAAAGCGAAAGGAGCGCGCAGATAGCAAGCATCATGAAACAACAAAGGGCGGCCAAAGCCGTCCTTTGTTGTTTCATGCTACGTTCTCATGGCGTCGCAAAGCGGTTGCCCGGGCAACGCATGTCACCGTGTTTCTTGTCCTAAAGCACAATCCTCCACCCCTTGCGTCACGACACACTGAGCGAGATGATTATTGCGAAACATGACACGCGATGAGGTCTCTGGCGGAGCAAAAAAGTCTGCTCTCCGGCAACGCTGCCGCTTGGCACTTTCGCACAATGACCACCAGGACCGGACAAGCCATCAGGGAGGAAACCATGGCCCATTCGTTGAAATCATCCATCGACAGCATACTCGAAGGCGTCACAACCGGCGCAGCCAAAGACCGCGTTCCCGGCGTTGTCGCGATGGTGACCGACAGGAGCAGCAACATCTATGAGGGCGCAGCGGGCGAACAAGTGCTGGGCTCCGGGGATGCAATGACGACAGAAAGCGTCCACGCCATCTTCTCGACAACCAAGGCCATCACCGGCACAGCCGTGATGCAATGTGTCGAGGAAGGCTTGCTCGACCTTGACGCACCGGCAAAAAACTACGCGCCGGACATTGCCAAACTGCAGGTCATGGAAGGTTTTGACAGCGCCGGAAATCCAAACCTGCGGGCACCCAAGCGCGAGATCACCACACGCATGCTGATGCTGCACACCGCCGGATTCGGCTATGATTTCTTCAACGAAAACTACAGCGCCATGGCCAGCAACCACGGCCAGCCCAGCGTGACCAGCGCCACGCGTGCTGCGATCATGACGCCGCTGCTGTTTGATCCGGGTGAAAAGTGGGAGTATGGCTCCAACATTGACTGGGCCGGGCAAGTCGTTGAAGGGATTAGAGGAAAGCGGCTTGGCGAGGTGTTCCAGGAGCGCATATTCGCACAGCTTGGCATCACTGACATGGCCTTCACCATGTCGCCGTCGATGAAAGCACGCCAAGCGGACATCCACGCCCGCGCCGCAGATGGCGCACTGTCGCCGATGAACCTCACCCTGCCGCAGCCACCGGAAATCGACATGGGCGGACACGGGCTTTACGCGACGGTCGGCGAGTACATGAAATTCATCCGCATGTGGCTCAATGACGGCAACGGCCCCGGCGGGCGCGTTTTGAAGAAGGAGACGGTGGAGGCTGCGGTGAAGAACGGTCTCCAACCAAACCAGAAGGTTGTGATGTTGCCGGGCGTCATTCCGTGGCTTTCCAACGACGCGGAATTCTTTCCCGGTCTGAAAAAATCATGGTCCTACACGTTCATGGTCAATGATGAGGAAGCCCCGACCGGACGCCCTGCCGGTGCAATCGGCTGGGCCGGCCTTGCAAACCTCTTCTTCTGGATCGACCGCAAGAATGGCATTGGCGGGTTTTGGGCAACGCAGATACTCCCGTTCGCCGACGCACCATCCTTCATCGGCTACATGAACTTTGAGACCGCCGTGTATGAGGCCATGCGCCAAGAAAAGGCCGCCTGATAAAAGACACTGCAATCCCCCGGCTTGCAAAGGTCGGGGGTTTGCGTTGCGCACCAAAAGTCCCCATATGCGATTGAACCGGCTGATACAAAGGATCACGACATGACGGATGCTCCGCGCTACGAACTCTTTGCCTTCTGGCGCACCTCTGCGACCTACCGCGTGCGTGTGGCGCTCAATTTGAAGGGCATCCAGGCGCAGGAGCGCATCATCAACCTTGATACGGGCGAAAACCGCAGCGAGGCGTTCCTGAAGATCAACCCGATGGGCGCGATCCCGGCGCTGATCGACCACGGTCCCGGACAGCCGTCCGCACCGGTGACCCAGTCGCTCGCCATCCTCGAATTTCTCGATGAAATGCACCCGGAAAAGCCGCTGCTGCCACGTGACCCGCACGGCCGCGCCCGCGTGCGCTCACTCTGCTCCATGATGGCCGCCGACACCCATCCATTGGTGACCGGACGGATCAAGAAATATCTGGTCGGCCAATCCATCATGGACGATGCCGCGTTTCGCGCATGGCAGATCAACTGGTTCACCACCGGCATAACGGCCTTCGAACAGCGCCTCGCAACCGAAGCAGACACCGGAACGTATTGCCACGGCGAAGCCATCACCATGGCTGACATATTGCTTGCCAGCATCATCGTCGTGATGCGCGTGTTCAAGGTCGAGGTGGCCGACACTCCGAATGTTGATCGCATCATGGCGCTGCTGGATAAACACCCCGCATTCGCAAAGGCAGCGCCGATGAGCCAAGTGGGCGCGCCGCAGGGGTGAGTGGGTGCCGCAGCAAACGCGAGCCCCAAATCATGCGGCGCTTTGGGCCTCGAACAGTGTCTGCACCGGCCTGATGCCGATCAGATGGCAGATTGCGAATACCAGATCCGAGCGGTTCATCGTGTAAAAATGGAAGTCCTGAACGCCGCGCTCGATCAGATCAAGCACCTGTTCGGCAGCCACGGCTGAGGCCACAAG
>JANMQE010000135.1:0-3958 GCA_031370195.1 Phyllobacteriaceae bacterium | reverse complement strand
GCTGTTGTGGTCCAACAGAAAACACAATGGCGCTGTCGTGCCGCAAGCCGCCGCCCTTGGCAAATACTGGATGGAGCATCCGCAGTTTGAGCCCGCCGTCGCGCTGTTGTTCGACGAAAGCGCATTCGAGTGGGACGCCCAAGGTGAAGCCTTTTTCTCGCCCAGCGCCAAGGCGATGGAGCGGCTCGGCATCATGAATTTCGGCGCGCGGCTGATCCGCTCGCCCTACCGCGGTGTCAAAGGCCTCGTCGCTGATCTCGCTTGTTATGCGCCTGACACGTCAGAATGGGTTGCCAATGGCTTCGGCGCCCATTTGCGCTGCGCAGCGCAAATCTATCTGGGCTGGGAGCAATCGCCGGTCGAGTCCAACCATATCACCCTGTCACCTGATGAAACCGACGCAGCAGGTGTGCCGCGCATCGTCCTGCATTGGAAAAAGGGCGACCTGGAACGAAAGACAATGGTTGAGGGCCTGCGCCTGTTTGGCGAGACTCTGGCCGCCAAGGATCTTGGCAGGCTGCGCTTTGAAGACTGGGTGCTCAACAATGAAAACTACCCGGACACGCAAGAGATAGCCGGCCATCATCACATGGGCGGCACACGCATGGGCACCGATCCGCTGAAAAGCGTCGTCGATGCCAATTGCAAAGTGCATGGCATGGCAAACCTGTGGGTCGGCGGCTCGTCAGTGTTCACAACATCCGGCCAGTGCAACCCGACCACGACCCTGACTTCGCTGGCGCTTCGCCTCGGCGATCATCTTGCGAAGACAATTTCGGCTTAGTGGGTCAAGGCACGATCAGCGTCCCTGCGCCATGCTCTGTCAGCAACTCCAGCAGCACCACATGCGGCGTCTTGCCGTTGAGGATGACCACGCCCTCAACGCCGCGCTGGATCGCCTCGATACAGGTCTCGACTTTGGGGATCATCCCGCCTGAAATCGTGCCATCAGCGATCAGGCGGCGCGCCTCCGAAACCGACAGTTCTTTGATAAGGTTCTTGTCCTTGTCGAGAACCCCCGGCACATCGGTCAAAAACAGCAGCCGCGAAGCTTTCACTGCCCCCGCGATGGCCCCTGCAAACGTGTCGGCGTTAATGTTGTAAGTGTGCCCGTCGCGTCCCGGCGCAACCGGCGCAATGACCGGGATCATTTCCGAATGCGCCAGAAGGTCCAATAGTTTGCGGTCCACCTCGACAGGCTCGCCGACAAAGCCGAGGTCCAGGACGCGTTCGATGTTGGAATCCGGATCCTTGAATTTCTTGTGCGCCTTTTCGGCGAACACCATATTGCCGTCCTTGCCGCAAAGACCGATGGCCCATTCGCCCTCGGCATTGATCAGCGCGACGATCTCCTTGTTGATCGATCCCGCCAGCACCATTTCAACGATCTCGACCGTCTTCTGGTCAGTGACGCGCAGCCCGCCTTCAAACTTTGATTCAATCCCCATCCGCGCCAGCATCGCGCCAATCTGCGGCCCGCCGCCATGCACGACAATCGGGTCGATGCCGGATTGCTTGAGCAGTGCGATGTCGCGCGCAAAGGCGCGGCCGAGCGAAATGTCGCCCATCGCATGCCCGCCATATTTGACGACAATCGTCTTGTCCTCATAGCGCTGCATGTAGGGCAGGGCCTCAGCCAACAGTCGCGCCTGAGTCTCGCCTTCGCTTGCCGTGATGGTCATGGGCATGTCCCTGAATTCAGTTGCGACGCTCCATAGGAAAAAAGCGGGGAGAGGGCAATTGTTTCCGCCTTTCTGTCATCGCCATTTTGCAATCCCTATGGCAGCGTGATCAAACTTCCACACAAACGCTTGGACCATCATGCCAGCCACAAAAATCATCGTCCTCACTGACATCCACATCATGCCGGCAGGCGGCAGATTGATCGGTATCGACCCGTCCGGGCGTCTCCAGTCGGCAATTGCCCACATCAACCGCACACAGTCCGACGCCAGCCTCTGCATCATCACCGGTGATCTGACCCATCGCGGCGATCAGCAATCCTACGCGACGCTGAAGCGCCTGCTCGCGGACTTGAAAATCCCGGTCAAAATCCTCGTTGGCAATCATGACCTGCGCGACAATTTCGTTGAAGCGTTTCCAGACAATCAGCGTGATGAAAATGGTTTCGTCCAGTTTGTGTATGACATTGCCGGCTACCGCCTCATCGGCCTCGATCCGCTCAACGGCCCGCCTTACGAGTATCCCGACAGCCACGCCGGTTTCCTCTGCGAAAAGCGCCTCGGCTTTCTCGCGTCTGCCCTTAATGGCGCAGACGGAAAACCAGTCATCATCTTCATGCACCATCCCCCCTTTGACACGCTGTTTCCGGGCATGGACCGTATCAAGCTGCACAATCACGAAGAGTTCCGCGCCTGCCTTGCCGGACACGACGTGCGCCAGATCGTGTGCGGTCATATACACCGGTCAATCAGCGTCTCGTGGAACGGCATACCGGCAACCGTCTACAAGAGCCTTGTCGATCAGATGCCGTTTGATCTGGTGACCGTGGATTCATCGCTTGCCATCCCCGAGCCGCCCGCTTACGGCGTGATATTGCTCAACGGCGACACGGTGCTCTGCCATTCGGTAGACTTCCTTTCCGAGCTGCCTGAAGGCGAAGCAGGAATTGTCGGGCATACATGACCGATCTTGCACACGAAAACTTGATTTTGCCATACTCTCTGTCATGGTCCAAAAATATGAAACCACACCCAGTATTGGTTGTTGAATGAGCGTTGATGAACTTTCCTCCTTGCTGCCGCGCATCGCGCTCAAGGACAGGGCGGCATTTGACCGGCTGTATGCCGTTGCTTCGCCGAAACTTTTTGGCGTCTGCTTGCGTATTCTCTCTGAAAGGAGCGAAGCGGAAGATGCGTTGCAGGAAGTGTTCGTGAAAGTCTGGTCCCGTGCCGACCGCTACGCCCAAAGCGATGCGTCCGCGCTTGGCTGGCTTTGCGCCATCGCCCGCAATCACTCAATTGACCGCATTCGCGCACGTCAGAAGCCTGCCCAGCCGATTGAAGCCGCTTTTGACATCGCCGACGCTGCACCCGATCCGGAGCGGCAGGCGGTCAACAGCGGCGAGGGACGCCGGGTAGACCGTTGCATGCAGGAATTGGACCCGGGCAAGGCAGATGCCGTGAAACTTGCTTATGTCGAGGGCCGTTCCTACGAAGAACTGGCGGCGCACTTCAACGTGCCGCTTAACACAATGCGAACTTGGCTGCGCCGCAGCCTTATGAAACTGAAAGAGTGTCTGGAGCGATGAGCAGCGTAGACAAAGAGATGATGCCGGAAGACGGCGATGATCTCCTGGCTGCCGAGTATGTACTCGGGGTGCTGGAAGCATCCGCACGCCGCGCTGCAGAAGCCCGCATCGCTGATGACCGCGCGTTTGCCCGCAGGGTCGATACTTGGGTGTGTCAACTATCACCGCTTGATGACGGGTATGCGACAGTCACGCCGCCCGCGTCCCTAAAAGCTGCGTTGGACAAGCGGCTGTTCACGTCCTCGCAGACAAAGGCCCCCGGCCTGTTCCAGAGCCTCGCCTTCTGGCGTGGCATCTCGCTCGCATCCTTGGCGCTTGCAGCCTTTGTTGTCATTCCGCAAGCGCTGCGCCGCGATCCACAGATCGCAAAAATCATGCCCATCGTCGCGCCGATGCAGGCGGACACCGGTGAAGTGCGATTTGTTGCGCTGTATGAGCCTGGCGCAGACGAAATCCGCGTCACCCGCGTCAATGCCGAGAAGGGCGACGACCGCGATTACGAACTCTGGTTTGTTGATGGCAGCTCGTCGCCTGAATCGATGGGCGTTGTCGCAAAGGCTGAGTCCGTGACGCTAAAAGTCAGGCCCGAAATCGTCGCCCGCATCAACGCCGGTGACGCTTTTGCCGTCTCTGTCGAGCCGCTCGGCGGCTCGCCAACCGGCGTTGCCACCGGCCCGGTCATTGCGG
>JANMQE010000126.1:0-1785 GCA_031370195.1 Phyllobacteriaceae bacterium | reverse complement strand
CAGCTCCAGATCATCAACCACGGCATTGTCACGCGACTGGACGAGCAGTCCGCCAGCCACGGTCTTGGCTGAAATTCCCGGTGCGCGCGGGTCGGGAAGGCCGCCGGTGACCAGCAGGCGCAGGTTCTTTTTAGCCGCAATGATGTCGATGGCCTCATCCGTTGCGCTTGGCGCGATGATCACTTCGGTGAACACTTTGACGATTTCGCTTGCGGCATCCGCATCCAGCGTCCGGTTAAGCGCGACAATGCCGCCGAAGGCTGATGTCGGGTCGCAGGCAAGTGCCTTGAGGTAAGCCCATTTCAGCGATGAGCCTTCCGCCACGCCGCAGGGGTTGGCATGCTTGATAATCGCAACCGCAGCTGAGCGTTTCGGGTCGAATTCGCCGACAAGCTCGAAGGCGGCGTCGGTGTCGTTGATGTTGTTGTAGGACAGTTGTTTGCCCTGCAGCTGTGTTGCTGTGGCAACGCCCGGGCGCTGCTCGCCGGTTTTGTAAAAGCCTGCCGACTGGTGCGGATTTTCGCCGTAGCGCATCGCTTCCGCCAGCCGTCCGCCGATTGCACGGTGGCTGGGTGTTGCAATTTCCAGCTCGGCGGCAAACCAGTTGGCAATCATCGCGTCATACGCGGCAGTACGGGCGTAGGCCTTGGCAGCCAGTTCCTGACGAAGACGAAGCGGCAACTTGCCCTTGTTCCCGGCAAGTGCCGCCGTGACACGGGGATAGTCTGCAGGATCAGTTACGACTGCCACATACGCATGGTTCTTGGCAGCGGCGCGGATCATCGCCGGGCCGCCAATGTCAATGTTCTCGACCGTCTCGGCATAATCGCCACCGCGCGCCCGCACTTCCTCGAACGGATAGAGCGTGATCACGGCCATGTCGATTTCCGGGATCTCATGCTCGATCATCGCCGCGATATGGTCGCCATCATCGCGGATGGCCATAAGTCCGCCGTGCACGAATGGATGCAGCGTCTTGACGCGGCCATCCATGATTTCAGGAAAATTGGTCAGCTCCGACACATCGCGCACCGAAAGCCCGGCTGCGCTCAGCGTTTTGGCGGTGCCGCCGGTCGAAACCAGTTCGACGCCTTGTGCCACGAGTGATTTGGCAAATTCGATCAGCCCGGTCTTGTCGGAGACGGAAATCAACGCCCGGCGGACGGAATGCAGGTCAGGTGCAGGAATGCGTTTGGTGGCGACGGCCATGTCAATTCCTTGCCAATGGTGGCACCGCAGGTAGACGGTGTCCAAATTTGGCGGCGGATTAGCACTGGCGCGCGTTGAACGCCAGTCAAGTTTGATGCACTGCACAATAACGGCCTATTTTGACCAGACGCCAAGCGCCGTGCGGGTGAATTGCCAGTGCACCTCTTGAAGTTCGCCAACATCAAACTCCAGCACCAGCATACTGGTTTTGTGCGGCCCGGTAATTCCAGCAAAAAACAGTGATCCCTGCTCGGCGGGCGCGATTTCCTGGCAGGTGAAGACCCAGAAATCATCGCGGTTGGCGGTCAGCATCAATTGACCGCTGTGATCATGGGCGAGGTGAATTTTCGGATGGAGATGAAAGCGAATGGCAACTTTGGCGCCAGTTGCCGCCTTTGGCGCGCCGCCACCCGACGTGACAAACCGGTCATTGCCTGCAATCACCGATCCGCCATGCGAAAGAGTGATCAGCCGTTCATGCACAAGACCGGCAGTCGCGACAAAGCCGTCGTGGCTGGCAGTAAAGGACTGGCTGTCAGGCGTGTCTTCGCGCGTCACCAAGACCTTGCGCGGTCC
>JANMQE010000122.1:0-1873 GCA_031370195.1 Phyllobacteriaceae bacterium | reverse complement strand
TTCCTGCGGCTTTGGGTTGACGTCTTGAGTGCCTGCAACAAGGCGCTGCTCACCTGGCAAATCAAGCGGCATGAGGCGCATGATCTGGCGGCTCGCGTCCGCCGCGCTGGCGTAGGCATATTCAATCTTGAGCGTGACATCATAAAGCATGTGCAGCGTCACGCCAGATAGGCTGATGAAAGCTGATTGGACAGCAAGAAGAATTCCTGCCTTATCGCCAGCAGGGAAGATGAACTGAGAGTTTCCGGCGTTTGCAGCGCAAGGTTGGTGTGCGCCTTCATGATGGAACGCTGCAATGGGGATAAAGGACCATCGGCCTCAGTCTCCGGCAGAAAGCCGATGTGGCTGTTGACTTCATTGAGTTGAAACAGGATCGAACGCGGATTCAGCTGGTCAAGCGCCAGAAGGTCAATGACCGTTGCACGGTTGGTGGATACCGCAAAGCGCGTCCGGTGCGACATGGCGCTGTCTGCGGTTTCAACGGCAAGATCAAGACTGCCGTCCGGCGCTTTGGGATCGGCAAACGCCGCAAGAAGACCGCACAGTGAGGCACCACGCTCCAGCGAACGGCCGATGCTCAAGAAACGCCAGCCCGTGAAGTGATACATGTTCTCGTGCACCAGCCCGGAAAAGCCGGATAGTTTGCGCAGCAGCACGCCCATCGCCCGCGCCATGTCGTGGCCCGGCTTTGCCGTCTTGCCCATCTGCTGCACGGTCTTCGACAGATCATGCAGCGCGAGCCAGCCGTCGATGGAGAAGCGGTCGCGCACGTGCCCCGCCGCCGTTGTTGCCGAGCCCAGCATCCTGGCGATCCCATGCGGCAAACCTTCGTTCGGTTTGGCGCCCAGTTTCTCCAGTTCGCCTGCGATGAACACCAGCAATGGTGTTTTTGCGGAGACGGCTTCGGCCAGACGCAGATGATAAGCGCGCAACAGCCGGATCGTGTATTCGGCGCGTTCCACGTAGCGGCCGAGCCAGAAGAGATTGTCAGCCGCACGGCTCGGCAGCACCACCGGCTGCTGCCTCATGTAGGGAACTGACGTGGACGCCATCATGCTGTCTGCGACCACCGGTGTGTTTGAAACAACCCAGACATCGGCAGTCGAGCCGCCGCCCTGCAGCGCCAGCGCCGTTGCAGAATCCGCCCGGCCAATGCGCGCAAAGCCACCGGGCATGACCTGCCATCCGCTATCGGTGCGCGCCAGAAACAGCCGTAAACCCATTGGCCTTGGCACCAGAACACCGTTCTCGAAGGTTGGTGTGGTTGAAAGTGAGACTGCTTCTTGTCCGACAAGCCCGCCCGCGCCCTCGTCGATCCATGCGTCAAGCGGCTGATCGGAACTGTCCTTGAAGCGACCGCCAACGACCGCACCGTCGTCAAAATCAAACAATGGCCGCGTCGAGTAGGCATCGCCGATGGACATGCGCCTTGCATTGGCCTTGACATATTCTCGCTCATCGTGCTGACCGCACCACCATGTCGCAATGTTCGGCATGGCAAGTGGGTGCCCCGTCAAAGCGCTGCTGATACGCGGCAGGAACGCCAGCAACGCCCTGCTTTCAAGGACGCCGGATCCCAGCGCATTGACCAGTGAGAGATTGCCCTCGCGGACCGTTCCCAACATTCCGGCTGTGCCAAGCTTGGAGTTTTCGTTAAGCTCAAGCGGGTCGGCCCATGACGAATCCAAACGCCGCCACAACACGTTCACGGGCTTCAGTCCTGCAACAGTGCGCACCATCAGGTGCCCGTCACGGACAGTCAGGTCCTCACCTTCCAGAAGCATCAGACCGAGATAGCGGGCGATATAGGCGTGCTCAAAATACGTGTCATTCATCGGGCCCGGTGTAAGGACACCGACACGGCTGTCCACAC
>JANMQE010000096.1:0-2071 GCA_031370195.1 Phyllobacteriaceae bacterium | reverse complement strand
ACCGGCTTCGTCTCTGCCAACGTGAGCCGCGACCGCGCCCAAGCCAACGGCCTATACCTTTCAAGCTACTACCTCGGGGGGCTCGTCGGGGCACTGCTGCTTGGGCAGGTCAACGCCCATTTCGGCTGGCCCGCCACCGTTGCCGGTGTTGCAGCGGCAATCGGATTGGCGATTGTCCTGGCCCGGACCTTAGGTGGCAAGTCATGATTCCCAGCGTCGAATTCTGCACATGATCAAGCTGCAGGGCAACTTTACGCGATTGGCGAAAGCGGGCAAAGGCCCGTTTCAGGTGTTTGAAACGGCGACAGAATATTACAATCAGGTTGCCCAGAAGACGAGTGACGACAAGGCGTGGCCTTCACTGCGTCTCTGCAAAATCGTTGAGCCATCCAATGACCTGTCCTTCATGTATATCGTCAAAAACACCATCATTGTCGAACTGACGGGCACAACCAGAAACCTCTCGATTATCGAAGGCAAGTGTTACGATCACCCGACTACATTGGACGACATTTGCCAGCTGCCTGCAGGGCTCTCGGCGCGTTTTGCCTGGGATGCCATCAATGGGCAGAGGGAGGCACTGGTGCTGGAATTTGATGACGACCTGTTTGTGAACCATTGTCCGGATTTCATCACCGAGTCGTTTCTGTCCGGCCGGATGCTGCCACACAACTTCCGGCAACGACCGGAGTTGGCCTCCCTTATCCGCTTGCTGGCGCGCGAAATGGACAGTGCGACGCAGCGTGGCCGGTTGTTTGCAGACAGTGTCATTCGCCTGCTGTCAATTGAGCTTGCGATGTCTGCCTGGTCGAAGAAGCCGTTGGCCAGCTTTGAAAATGCGATCATCGACAAACGTATCCGCCACGCTCTGAACTATATTGAAACCAACTTCATGAATGAAATCACCATTGCTGATCTCACGCAGGTTTCCGGCCTAAACGCCACGCACTTGACCAGCTGCTTCAGAAAGCAAGTTGGCGTGACGCCCTATGCCAATGTTGTGAACCGGCGCATTCAACATGCCGTGTATCTGCTCAACAGCACGGATCAGTCGATTGCGGAGGTTGCCCTGGAATCAGGCTTTGCCGATCAACAGCAGCTGACCCACGCCTTCCGCAGACGGTTGGGCCGGACACCGGGTTCGTTCCGCGAGAGAAATTAGGGCGGGCTCTGAATGCGCTTGATCGCGGGAAGGGCCGTCAATGCCTGGCCAGACACAATTGCTTTCGGAAGCGCGACGGCAAGACGATGTGCGGGGTCGAGCGGAGCGCCCATCCTTGTTCTTCTTCGCTCAATTTTCAGCGCAAGCACCTCGTCCGCCTGTCGGCACGACCTCCAACTGCGCACTTGACGATGGTCGTGCTGCATGCGCACACCTGTTTTCGGGCCGGCAAGATGTAATGTACTGAATCTGCCAAGCCTTTCTGTATGCTCGTACATCTGGCCGTTAAAATTCAGGGTTAAACCATTGAACTACAAACATAATGTGTTCGCCATCGCACCGATGATGGACTGGACTGACAGGCATTGCCGGTTCTTTCACCGGCAGCTGACGCAGCGCGCGCTGCTGTATACCGAAATGGTCGTTGCCGACGCAGTCATCCATGGGCCACGCGAACGCCTGCTTGGCTTTGATCCCGTTGAGCATCCCGTGGCGTTGCAACTGGGCGGCTCGGACCCGGTCAAGCTTGCCAAGGCTGCGGTGGTCGGTGCGGAATTCGGCTATGACGAGATCAATCTCAATGTCGGCTGCCCGTCTGACCGCGTGCAGTCCGGTACGTTCGGCGCGTGCCTGATGCGCGAGCCTGATCTGGTGGCGCAGTGCGTTGTCGCCATGAAGGAAGTGGTCAACATTCCGGTGACCGTCAAATGCCGCATCGGCGTTGATGAGCAGGATGAGGAACTGGCGCTGGATGCGCTGGCGGATGCGGTGTTTGCAGCCGGGTGCGATGCGCTGTGGGTGCATGCGCGCAAGGCGTGGCTGCAAGGGCTCAGCCCGAAGGAAAACCGCGACGTTCCACCGTTGAATTACGACCGGGTCTACCGTCTCAAACAGCGGCTGCCGGACAGG
>JANMQE010000091.1:0-3423 GCA_031370195.1 Phyllobacteriaceae bacterium | reverse complement strand
CCGTGATCGGCGTGTCGATAATGCGCTTGGGACCAAACTCGGCCAGCATGCCTTGGGTGATCTTGTAGGCGCCCTGATACTCAGCGACCTCTTCGCCCATGACAAACACGCTCTCGTCGCGGCGCATTTCTTCCGACATCGCGTCGCGCAACGCTTCGCGTACTGTGGTCGGCACCATTTCGGTTCCGGCGGGGATGGACGGATCTGACGGCGCAGCGGCTGACTTTGGCTGCGCTGCCACTGGCACAGCGACGGCAGCAGCCGGTGCGGCAGCGGGCGCTTCCGTCGCCTTGGTGGCAGGTGCGGCGCTCATGTCCTCGCCATCCGCTGTGATGATCGCGATCACGGCGTTGACCTTGACGTTGTCGGTGCCTTCGGCAACGACGATTTTCGCCAAGGTTCCTTCATCGACCGCTTCGACTTCCATCGTCGCCTTGTCGGTCTCGATTTCGGCCAGCACATCGCCGGACTTGACCTTGTCGCCCTCTTTCTTGACCCATTTGGACAGCTTGCCTTCCTCCATGGTCGGCGAAAGCGCGGGCATCAGAATTTCGGTTGGCATGTGTTCCTCACCAGTTTCTCAAGAGCCTCAGCCCTGAACCAACTTCAACATGTAGAAGGCAGTGCCTGAAATCAGCGCTGCCAAAACCAATTTCTGCGCGGCGCGGCAACGGCGGAAGTTAAGGCCGTTGTCCATCCGCCCTGTTCCTCGTCAAACCAGAATGTCGGTCCAAAGCTCGGAAGCATCCGGCTCCGGATCAGCCTGCGCAAAGTCAGCGGCATCTGCCACGATGTCGCGCACGTCCTTGTCGATGGCCTTCAGATCATCTTCGCTCGCCCACTTGTTGGCAAGCAGCCGCTCGCGCACCTGTTCGATCGGGTCATGCTCGGAGCGCATCTTCTGCAGCTCATCCTTGGAGCGGTATTTCGCCGGATCGGACATCGAATGGCCACGGTAGCGGTAGGTCTTCATTTCCAGAATGATCGGCCCCTTGCCGGAGCGGCACCAGTCCAGTGCCAACTCTGCGGCAGCAGCGACGGCGCGCACATCCATGCCGTCGACCTGAATTCCCGGAATCTTGAACGACGCGCCGCGATGCGAGAAATCTGTTTCGGCAGAGGAACGATGCACGGCAGTTCCCATCGCATACTGATTGTTTTCAATCACGTAAATGACCGGCAGCTTCCATAGCGAAGCCATGTTGAAGCTCTCATAGACCTGACCTTGGTTGGACGCGCCATCACCAAAATAAGTCATCGAAACACGGCCATCACCGCGGTAATTGTTGGCAAATGCCAAACCGGTGCCGAGCGCAACCTGCGCGCCGACAATGCCGTGACCGCCATAGAAATTCTTCTCTTTCGAGAACATGTGCATGGAACCGCCCTTGCCTTTCGACAAGCCGTTGCGGCGCCCGGTAAGTTCCGCCATCACGCCGCGGGCGGACATGCCGCACGCCAGCATATGGCCATGGTCACGGTAGGCCGTGATCAGCTGGTCACCATCCTTGGCCGCCGCCTGCATGCCGACAACGACCGCCTCTTGGCCGATATACAAATGACAAAAGCCGCCGATAAAGCCCATGCCGTAAAGCTGGCCCGCTTTTTCTTCAAAGCGGCGTATCATCAGCATCTCGCGATAGACTGAAAGTTCCTGCTCTTTCGAAAAAATCTTGGGATTGGGTGTAACCGGATTTTCGCCCGCCGCTTTGCCAACGGAGGCTTTTTTCGCCCGAACTGCCATGTCTCACTCCCTGAGGCGGCTGCCTTGATATGCAGAAAGCATAGCGAAATGTTCACGCGGCGCAAGCCACGCAATCGGGCAACTGCCATGCGTCTAGCGCATTGTAATGACGCGGAAATTTACAGATTAACTGGAATTGAGTTAACTGTTCAGTTCTGGCTTGCGCTGCGCAAAACAGTGAGGTCGCGCGGCTGCGTGTAATTCAGCGCGCGGCGTGCCTGTTCGTCAAGCATATCGCGCTCGACCTTGTCATCCTGCAACAACGCGACTTGGCGTTCAAGTGATTGCCGCTCACGGGTGAGCCTTGCAAGCTCAACCGCCAAATCCGCCTTCTGCTGCTCCATCCGCTCGCTGGAATAAAGCCCGAAACTGCCGTGCAGAGCGTGGAACCCGAAATAGCCCAGACAGACAAGCGTCAGCAGCGGAAGCACAAAGCGGCTGCGGCGGGTTCTCTTGCGCTGGCGTGTCCACATGGTCTTGTTCCGGTGAAGATGACCTTATGTGCCACACTCATGCTTAACCACGGGTTACGCGCAAACCTGAAAAGCGCGGTATTCAATCACCGGAACGTTTGGCTCAATGCCAAAATGCGCTGCTTTTTGGCGGCACCGTTTGTTCGCGTGATGCACCATTTTCACAGTGAACCGATGGCAGCGATGATTTCGCCAATTTTTGCGTCGAATTGTGTCAGGTCAAATCGCTGCGGGTCATCATGTCCTCCGGATATGCCGGAATCAAGCACAGCGTGAAAGCCAGGCATCAGCCACTCGCCGCCCCGGACGCTTGCCACCGTGTACGCCAGCGCAAGGCGTTGATACTGGATATCCGTGAAACCCTGATCGGGCGCAAACTGGTCGTTGCCGTTGGCACCAGCCGGATTCTCGCGGCGCGGCTGAACCAATTCGACGTGAATGAACAATCCGCGCGAACGCGTTCCCGCAAAATTTGTCTCAAGCCTCGTTGCGCGCCAGCCCTTTGTGAACGGGTGTCCAACCAACATGTCGCCGCGCCGGTTGATAAACAAATGCGCGACCGAATTTGCACCCGCATATTGCGAGATTTTGTTGATCTGGTTTGACGTATCGATATCTGGTGGAAACGCCGCCACGTTCCCAAGAAAGGGAGCGCTCGTGTCGTGAATGACAAAGTAACGCGCAGCTTGGCCTGCGCTGTTGTGCGACAAGTCATCATCAAGACTGCCGCCGATCTGATCTTCCGCAACATTCAGCGACGCCAGAAAAGCCCGCACTTTCGCGCGCGGCAAATTTGCAGACTTTCCGACCAGTGTTTTCAATGTGGACGGCAATTCATCGAGTGCGGCCCCGAGATTGCCCGCAATCTTCACCGGACGAAGGAGACATTTTGCAGCCTCTTCGGCACTCCCGGAAAACTTGAGAGTGCCGCTGTCTAATTTGCAGACTCCCGATGTGGCCGCTTGGCTGCCGTTGCCAGCTAATACCGTCACGGCGAGAGCCAATGCGCACAACGCGTGTTTGTTTGCTATTGCCGTCACTCCCTCTTTGCCTATTGCTGGAATTGATCGAGAAACGCCAAAGCCTTTTCGCTCGCCAATTTTCTGGAAACTTGCGCCGCTGTCGCTTCATTCAGCGGAGCCGGCCGGGTGTGCGGGAAAATGATGGTCGTCACATCCGAACCGATCCCCACGCCGTTGCCTCCTG
>JANMQE010000071.1:0-4370 GCA_031370195.1 Phyllobacteriaceae bacterium | reverse complement strand
TGAGGCATAAATCCGAAACCGAAACCCCGGCTTCGTGCTCCTTCAATATCCCGATAATCTGCTCTTCCGTAAATCGGCTGCGCTTCATTGTCTGGTCCTCGTTGATGGGCCAGAGCTAACTTCAATATGGATTAAGTTATGGGGGCAAGGTCAAAATGGCCGAACTTGACGGCAGGCTGTTTTTTGAATGCGTGTTTATGCAAGCTCAGACACCACTCCACGAGATACCACCACCCCCTTGAAACCGCCAAAATCAATTCCCATTTCGCAACTGTTCGCAGCACCGGGCCCCTCTGACGGAGACGCCGGACAGTCCGTGATGTCGGGGCTGCGGGATTGAAACAGGCGATCCTTGCGATTGCGCTGACAATTCCTTCGGTTCATCAAGTCCGGTGCGAGCAAATGCTATGGAACTCCTCATGTTTGACATGATGGGCAAGCCCGTTTGGATGTGGGTCGTGTTCATCGCGATTGTTTTGGTGCTTTTGGTTATCGATCTTGGCCTGTTTCACAAAAAATCCCGTGAAATCGGCGTCAGCGAAAGCCTCGCGCTTTCGGCCTTTTACATCTCGCTTGGTCTGGCCTTTGGCGGGTGGATCTGGTTTCAAGCCGGTGAAAAAGCCGGTGTTGAATATTTGACAGGCTTTATCATCGAAAAATCACTGGCGATGGACAATGTCTTCGTCATTGCGATGATCTTCTCCTACTTTGCCATTCCAAAACAATACCAGCACCGCGTTTTGCTCTATGGCATTCTGGGCGTCATCATCCTGCGCGGCATCATGATTGCAGCGGGCGCGGCAGTGGTTCAGAACTTTGGCTGGGTGCTGTATATTTTCGCGGCCTTCCTGATCTTCACCGGCATCAAAATGCTGATGAGTGCTGACAGCCATTATGATGTCGCCAACAATCCGGTGCTGAAATACATGAAGCGGCACTTTCCGGTGACCGACCAGTTGCACGGCGAGCGCTTTTTCGTGCGCCAAAAGGATGACAGTGGTCAAATGAAGTCATTCATGACCCCGCTGTTTCTGGCGCTGGTGCTGGTCGAGTTTGCTGACCTGATTTTCGCGGTTGACTCGATCCCGGCGATCTTTGCCATCACCACGGATCCATACATCGTCTACACGTCAAACATCTTTGCCATCCTCGGCCTTCGCGCGCTTTACTTTGCGCTGGCGGCGATGATCGACCGGTTCGTGTATCTGAAATATGCGCTGGCCCTGGTGCTGATTTTCATTGGCTCCAAAATCTTCATAGCGGACATGCTGGGCCTCGCCAAAATACCGCCGATGATGTCGCTGACAGTCACGCTGGGCATTCTGGCCACCGGTGTGATTGGTTCGCTGTGGGCAACGCGGGAGAAAACCATCAGCAAGGGCTGACGCAGCCACAACCCTGTTGCCAACAAACACGCCTGTGCTTCCTTCAAAAGAAGTGCAGGCGCGTTTATGCCGGGTCAAACAAGAACCCTCCCCCGCGCCACCCGGCCTCAGCACATTCGCAGGAACAGACCATGCCGTTCGGCTTGTTATCGTGAATCCCTCTCCCGCGACCGTTCGCGACCCGCAGACCGTCCGCTTGCCGTATCGTCGTCCGTTCGTCGGCGTTTGCCTGGTGACGAGCTGTCAGAAGCTGTGTCATCGCTCGATTGACGATCCGCAGACGACACCGACGGACTGTCGCTTTCCCTTGTGCCGAGCCTTAAGGTTCGCAATTTCGGGATGAGGAAATTCACGGCTATTGACTGGTAATGGTCGTCTGCACTGCCGTCGCTGATCTCTCGCTGGCTGTCCTGTTTCAATGTCACTTTATCTGCAAGACTGGTAACACCGGCGTCGATGCGCTGCTTCTGGATTTCCAGAAATCTGACAATTGCCTTTTCATCGCCGCTTCGTCCGCCAGCATTGGTGAAATAGGGTTGTTCATGAATGAAATGATGGAGACTACCGTTCTTTCCGTCCAAGGCAAAGCCGAGCTTGAGTGTGGACGGCAGGCCGCTGTTTCCCGCTATCGGTTCGCCCAGTTCCCGGGTGACTTTGATCGAACCATATTTTTTCGCGTAGATTTTTGCAGCGGCTTCGAACACCGAATGAACCTGATTGGCACCGACATACGCGGGAACCCTTTTGCTTTTGTCCAACCGGTCCAAAAAGTTCAGGTGATCGGGTATGGTATGCGCCCATGGTGAGTATTTTTTCTCCGCGATGCCTGCGCGAGCAAGTGCGGCATTGGCGGACTCGCCAAGTACGGATTTTTCTGACCTTCGTTTTTCGTCATGGGTCAGTTTGAGGCCGATCAGGTCTTCCTGTGTCCATGACATCCGCTTGTCCGGAAGGTAGCTGAGCGTTGAACCATCCTGCATCGGCTTTGCAGGCAATGGCGCTCCCGCATATTGCTTTTCAGCATTGTTGCCGGCGTGAAAGACTTTCAATTTGCCGGAGAAATAAGTCCTGACATCATGGCCGTGCACGTCTTCCGGCGAAAACTCCTTGCCCTTGATGATCTCCCTCTTGCCGTCGCTCTCCATGAAAATGGAAGAGCCGCCCCGCAAAAGCTTGTACGCCTCTTGGACGGGTTTTTCACCGGCGTCAGGCTCACGATCTCGCTTACCCACTTTGAAATGATCCAGAATATTGTTTTTATCGAATAAAAATTGCAACCTGAAATATTGAAACAGCAGTTCATATTTTCACGAAGGTTATGACATGTCGCTCTTGTCAGATCAACACGGGCGCTTCTGATCGGGCACGGCACCCGGGGACAGTTTACATGATTCTTGCAAGCTGCTGATAAACAAACAGCTTTGCGTGAAGGCTTGAGTAAACTGGCCCCGATCCGGGCGTTCCGGTTGCATCGACCAAAGCGTAAGACGTCTGTGCTTGACGGACGCTCACATTAGCCTAATTCTAAGGCACAGGAATGGACCTAGCGACGTTCAGGGAGGAACAAGCCATGTGTCAACTCTTTGCCCACCAAAACCCGCTCCGCTACGAATCAGTCACGCGCCGCGTGCGCCTCAATGGCCAATCGACCAGCATCAGGCTGGAGCGCGCGTTCTGGAAGATCCTCGACCAAATGGCTGAAAAGGAACATGTTTCCACGCCGGCCTTTCTGTCCAAACTGCACTCGGAGGTGCTGCTGGAGCACAGCGAGGCGAAAAATTTCACGTCGCTGCTGCGCTGCGCCTGCACGCTGCATCTGGGCGAGATGGACAAGGTGCATCAGCCAATCGGCCGCATCGCTGCGTGAGATTGATTGGGGCGACCAAAACCGGACGCGTTACTAACGCAAATCCACACGGCCAAACACGCCTTTGGTAGCGTAGTAGCCCATTACTACCCGCGCAGAAAATTCGTCCGCTAATCTCCAAATCAACAAATGTGTTGTGGAGGGCGCATGGCCAAATCAGTCCATTCAATGATCCGGGTGCTGGAGGAAAAGCGCTCGGTTGATTTCTACAAAAAATCGTTCGGCCTTGATGTCGCCGAGCGGCTGGATTTCGACACCTTCACGCTGATCTATCTGTCAAACCCCGAATCAGAGTTCGAGCTGGAACTGACGGTCAACAAGGACCGGACGGAAGCCTACAATCTGGGTGACGGCTATGGCCATCTGGCCGTGACAGTCGATGATCTTGAAGCCGAACACGCGCGTTTTGAGGCCGAGCAGCTCAACCCGCGCAAACTGGTCGATTTCCAGAACAAGGGGACGCGGATCGCGAAATTCTTTTTCGTCGCCGACCCCGACGGATATCAAATCGAAGTTTTGCAAAGGGCGGGCCGTTTTAAATAGCGGGCTGTCCATTTTGTTTTTGAGGAGGAGAAAATGACCATGGAAGAGAAAAAAGGACTGACAAGGCGGGCGCTGTTGGCACGGGCCGTTTCAGCGGGCGCACTGGCGTTTACGGGAGTCGGCTTCATCTGCGCGCCGACCGCAGCTTGGGCAATGGATGTCAAGGTGATTGCCCCCGGCCAGATGGCGACACTGTTGCAGATGGCGCGCGACATCTACCCGCATGACCAGATTGGCGACCAATACTATGCCGCAGCGGTCAAAGGCTATGACGCGGAAGACAAGAAGGCGCTTGTCGAGACCGGCATTGCTGAACTGGACGCCGCAGCCAAGGCTCTTGGCCACGCGGATTACGTCTCGATCGGCTGGGAGGAGGACCGGGTGAAGGTGCTGCAATCTGTCGAGAAAAGCACGTTCTTCCAAACCGTGCGGGCGGGGCTCGTGACCGGTCTTTACAACCAGAAAGAGGTCTGGCCGATCTTTGGTTACGAGGGCGAAAGCTATTCGCAGGGCGGATACATCGCCCGCGGTTTTGACGACATCAAGTGGCTGTAAGGGAGGTCCGTGACATGGTT
>JANMQE010000027.1:0-5413 GCA_031370195.1 Phyllobacteriaceae bacterium | reverse complement strand
GTGGAGAATATTAGACTTCCTGCTTTCCACGAGGCGGCGGAATAATGCCGAAAATATCGGAGGAAATTGACTATAACGGTTTTGGGCCAAAAATTGTCCGGCTTGATCTTGTGGACCTTATCAATGAGGTAAGGGTTGCCGTTGAAATGTTTGAGTTGTTGGTTTCAGAAGAAAAATTCGCTAATGGCACTCAGGGATTGCGCCGTCAAATTGACGCCAATTTTGAGTCTATCGGTGGATGGAAAAAGCTCTCCTCAGGGGGGATAGATTGGACCAAGGAAAATAAGATCGGCGCAAAAGTCGGGGTCGAAGTGCAAGTATCTGGTCGTAGTGACATGTTGGCAGTCGATATTATGCATCTCAAGGAAAAGATTGAGGGCGGGGATATCGATGTTGGCGTGATTGTTGTTCCGGATGACCGGCTTTCTTTTTTTCTAACTGATCGAACGCCGAATTATCGAACCGCAATTCGTCATATCGAGGACCGAGCCCGCGCGCTACCAATCCGGGTTTGGGCTTTTCGGCATAACGGTGTGGGACCAGCATTGCCGAAGATAGTCACAAATTTGGGTGGCAGCAGAAAGCTATCTCGATGACCGATGACGGGCTGAACACAATCATAGATTTTGCGCACCACATGAAGGGTCGCAAATACAAAACCGTGCTGGCTGATCCGCCATGGCGGTTCACCAACCGTACTGGAAAAATGGCCCCTGAACACAAGCGGCTCAATCGCTACAGCACGATGACGCTGGACGATATCTGCGCGTTGCCCGTGCGCGATGTTGTTGAAAAAACAGCGCATTTGTATCTGTGGACGCCCAACGCGTTGCTGCCGGAGGCTCTCAAGGTGATGGAGGCTTGGGGATTTTCCTACAAGTCCAACATCGTTTGGCACAAGATCCGCAAAGACGGCGGCTCGGATGGTCGCGGCGTCGGGTTCTATTTTCGCAATGTGACCGAGCTCCTGCTTTTCGGTGTACGGGGTACGGGTGCCAGAACGCTGGATCCCGGCAGGACTCAGGTCAACTATATGGGCACCCGCAAGCGTGAGCATTCACGCAAGCCCGATGAACAGTACGACTTGGTCGAATCCTGTTCCTCTGGTCCCTATCTCGAAATGTTTGCACGCGGTGTCCGTAAGAACTGGTCTTATTGGGGCGATCAAGCGGATGATGCGTATGAGCCGAGTTGGGAGACCTATGCCCACAACTCGTCCACCGACAAAGATCAGAACAATCATATGGCGCGTTTTCCCAAAGTTGAGGCTGCGGAATGAGCTCACCTTTTGCCAAGCTCCCGGCCTGGGTTGATTATGGCCTGATGCCGGTCACCAACGTCCTTGTCGGCTTTCTCATTGCCGGACTGGTCGTACTGTTCATCGGCGAAAGCCCGCTCAATGCTGTTGCGATCCTGATTGATGGCGCGTTCGGGTCGGTGAACAATATTTTCTACACGCTGTTCTATGCGACAAGTTTCATCTTCACCGGCCTTGCCGTGGCGGTGGCTTTTCATGCCGGGCTGTTCAACATTGGCGGCGAGGGGCAGGCTTATGTCGGCGGGCTTGGCGTCGCGCTGGTGGCGCTGGCGCTCGACCGTTACGTGCCTTGGTATGTGACCGCACCGCTGGCCATTGCGGCGGCGGCTCTCTTTGGTGCGGCTTGGGCGTTTATCCCTGCATGGCTGCAAGCCAAACGCGGCAGCCATATCGTCATCACAACGATCATGTTCAACTTCATCGCCGCCTCGTTCATGGTTTACACCATGAACAAGTATCTGAAGCCGGCAGGTGCTATGGGTCCGTCTTCACGGCCTTTGGAGTCCGGATCGTTTATTCCCAGGCTGGGTCAGGTTCTTGATTATTTCGGCATCAAATCCGGCTCTGCGCCTGCTAACCTGACCTTCTTTGTCGCCCTGCTTGCAGCCTTTTTGGTGTGGAAGCTGATCTGGCGCACGAAGTTCGGCTACGAAATGCGCACGTTCGGGCTGAACCCGTCGGCGGCCTCTTATGCCGGCATTTCCGGCACACGGGTAACCATCCTAACGATGCTGATTTCCGGCGGGCTTGCAGGGCTCATGTCGGTCAACACCGTGCTTGGCAGCGTGCACAAGATTGAGCTCGATTTTGTCGCCGGTGCGGGTTTTGTCGGCATTGCAGTAGCATTGATGGGACGCTCGCACCCGGTTGGCGTGGTGCTGGCGGCGCTGTTGTTCGGGGCGCTGTATCAAGGTGGCGCGGAACTTTCCTTTGCCGTGCCTGCGATCTCGCGCGACATGATACTTGTCATTCAGGCGCTGGTCATCCTGTTTGCAGGGGCCTTGGAAAATCTGTTCAGGCCGTTCTTTGTGCAACTCTTCTCGCCCAAAGCGGCAATGGCAGGAGCTTGATCATGGACACAACAATCCTGTTCTCGGTTCTCGACTCAACCATCCGCCTGACAGTGCCGATCCTGCTCTGCTGCCTCGGCGGGCTCTATTCCGAACGCTCCGGCGTGTTCGACATTGGCATTGAGGGCAAGATGCTGTTCTCGGCCTTTTCGGCTGGCGCAATCGCGGCGGCCACCGGCTCGCCATGGCTTGGCCTTGGCGCAGCAATGCTCACCGGCATCACATTCTCACTGCTGCATGGCTATGCCTCGATCACCCAACGCGGCAACCAGATCGTCTCTGGCGTTGCGATCAACTTCCTCGCCGCAGGGCTGACGGCACTCCTCGGCAAGGCTTGGTACCAGCAAGGCGGCAAGACGCCGCAACTGGAGCCTTCCGCACGTTTCCAGCCGATCAATCTGCCCGGCGCGGAGGCGGTCAAGGACGTTCCGCTGCTGGGCAGAGTGTATGAAGGGCTGATTTCGGGACACAACATACTGGTCTACATATCCCTTCTCGCCGTGCCGCTGACCTGGTGGATCATTTACCGGACGCGCTTTGGCCTTCGCCTGCGCGCGGTTGGCGAAAATCCGGCAGCGGTGGATACGGCTGGCATTTCGGTGACGCGTCTGCGTTATTCCGGCGTCATTATCTGCGGCATTTTCGCCGGAATTGCAGGAACATATTTGGCTATTGCCCAATCCGCCAATTTTGCACCGAACATGTCTGCCGGGCGCGGCTTCATTGCGCTGGCAGCACTGATATTTGCCAAATGGAACCCGATTGGCGCATTGGGTGCCTGTCTGCTGTTCGGCTTTCTTGAAGCTGTTGCCATTCCATTGCAGGGTGCGAAGATACCGGGGCTCAATTGGGATGTGCCGGTGCAGTTGATCACCGCATCGCCGTACATTCTTACCGTCATCCTGCTCGCCGGTTTCATCGGCAAGGCAATTCCGCCCAAGGCTGGCGGCGTGGCCTACGTGAAGGAGCGGTGACAGATGTCAGATGATATCGGACCGCGCGACCTGTTTGACGCCGCCTGGAGCGCCATGGAAAAATGCCACGCGCCCTACTCCAAATTCCCCGTTGGAGCTTCTTTGCGCACAGAAGATGGCCGCGTCTATTCCGGCTGCAACATTGAAGTGGCGTCCTACCCCGAAGGCTGGTGCGCGGAATCGACGATGCTCGGCCATTATGTCATGGGCGGGCGTGGCAAGATCACCGAGATTTGCGTGGTCGCCGAGAAAATGGCCAGATGCACGCCTTGTGGCGGATGCAGGCAGCGTTTGGCAGAATTTGCAGGTCCGGACGCCAAACTCTATCTCTGCGACGAAACCGGCATCACCATGGCCACGACGCTGGGTGCGATATTTCCGCTCGGCTTTGACGGAGACATTTTGAAATGAAGGAAGCTGTGCAGCATCTGATCCGCAAGCTCGAAGGCTTTGCCCCGCGCATTGCCATGGTGCTGGGGTCGGGCCTTGGTGACTTTGCCAAGGAAGTCGAGAAGGCAATCCGCATTCCATACAGTGACCTGCCGGGTTTCCCGCGCGGCGGCGTGTCCGGTCACGCCGGTGAGATCGTTGCTGGCTATGTCGCGGGAATTCCGGTGCTGGTCCTGGCAGGTCGGGTGCATTATTACGAGCACGGCGATGCAGGGGCTATGCGGCCGCTGCTGGAAACCTTGTCTGCGTTTGGCATCACGCATCTGCTACTGACCAATGCCGCAGGGTCTGTGCGTCAGGACATGCCGCCCGGATCTGTGATGATCATCGAAGACCATATCAATTTTTCCGGCTCCAACCCGCTGTTTGGCGAGCCGACGGACCGGCGTTTTGTCGGACTGACCAATGCTTACGACGAGGGCATGCGCAGGGCGCTTGAGGCTGCGGCGCTGAAAACCGGCGTGGACGTCAAAAAGGGTGTTTACATGTGGTTCTCCGGCCCATCGTTTGAGACCCCGGCGGAAATCCGCATGGCGCGGATGATCGGGGCGGATGCGGTCGGCATGTCCACAGTACCGGAAGTCATTCTGGCGCGGTTCTTGGACATGAAGGTCGCTGCCTGTTCTGTGGTGACAAATTACGCTGCCGGCATGACCGGTCAGGAAATCTCGCATCACGAAACCAAGGAAATGGCCCCGCTCGGCGGCAAGCGTTTGGCGGCAATCATCAAGCTGGCGATCGGACACTTTGCATGAGCGAAAACCGCACGGATCTTGCGCGTAAAGTGCTCGGATTGATCGACCTGACGGATCTGAATGCAACGTCATCCGACACGGCCGTCGCTGCACTTTGCGCCAAGGCAACGACCCCTTACGGCAAGGTCGCCGCCATCTGCATCTGGCCACGCTTCGTCAAAGGGGCTAAACCCTTGCTAAAAGACACCGGCATCCGCATTGCCACCGTGGTTAACTTTCCGGGCGGCGACGAGGACAGTGCGCCGGTGGTGATGGAGACGGAAAAGGCGATCAAGGACGGAGCGGACGAGATTGATCTCGTCTTTCCTTACCGCGCCTTCAAGAAGGGCGAGCACGAGCTGGCAGGCGAGCAGATCGCCATCATCGCCTCCGTCTGCCACCGCCGCGCACTGCTGAAGGTGATTATTGAAGCGGGCGAGTTGCGCGACCAGAAGCTGATCAAGTCTGCCTCGGAACTGGCCATTGCCGAAGGTGCGGATTTCATCAAAACATCCACCGGCAAGGTGCAGATCAACGCCACGCTTGCAGCCGCTGAAGCGATGCTGAGCGCCATCAAGGCATCAGGCCGTCGCGATGTCGGATTCAAGCCGGCGGGCGGCATACGTACTGTCGAAGAAGCCGCGAAATATCTGGAACTGGCGGGCACAATCATGGGGCCGGACTGGGCGACGCCCGCCACCTTCCGCTTCGGCGCGTCCGGATTGTTGGACGATTGCCTTGCAGTGCTGTCCGGCACAGCGTCCACTTCCGTCTCGAACTACTGATGCTGCCGCAGGAGATCATCCGTGCCAAGCGTGACGGTCGGGCCTTGACCGCAGACGAGATTGCGTTTTTCGTTCGCGGCAT
>JANMQE010000810.1:0-2014 GCA_031370195.1 Phyllobacteriaceae bacterium | reverse complement strand
TGATGAAGGAACCCTATCGCGGCATGATTAATGAACGGTTCCTTGCCGCACGTTCCAATTGATTTCAAAGGTGTTTTTTTGGCCTATCGCCGCGCATACAAAAGTCCATCGCTGCGCCCGCGATCCGTTGTTTTCGACTGGCTTATGACGCTCGGCTTCTTCGGGCTTTTGGTATTCGCGGTTGTTCGCTATGGCCAGATTGAACAGGTCAACCAGCATGGGACAGCTGTCGTGCTCGACGGCGATACACTCATGCTTGCCGGGCGCAAAGTCCGCCTTGAAGGCATCGACGCGCCGGAGTTCAGCCAGACTTGTACGGGCAAGACCGACGTGTACCCGTGCGGGCGTGAGGCGAGGAAGCATCTTGCCGCACTGGCCAAGGGCCGTGCCGTCGACTGCACCGGCTGGCAGGACGACAAATATGGCCGGCTCCTGGGGACGTGCACTGCCGGGCAGATCAATCTGAACCGTCAGATGGTTCTGTCCGGTTGGGCGGTTTCCTATGGAGACCATTTCACAGAAGAGGCCGCGGCCAAGAAAGCCGGGAAGGGCGTCTGGCAGGGAGAATTTGACAAGCCGTCTGTCTGGCGCAAGACGCACGACCGCTTCGCTGCCGCCAATGATGCGCCGCATGACTTCTGGTACAAATTGACAGCTTTCCTTCGCCGGGCGTTTGGGTTTGAATGAACACTCAGGAGGAAAACAACATGAAGCTCTATGATGGCGGCCGCGCTCCAAATCCACGCCGGGTCCGGATATTTCTCGCCGAAAAAGGCATTGAAATTCCGCTTGTGCCGGTGGATATGGCCGCGATGGAGCACAAGAGCGACATCGTGAGCAGCCGCAACCCTTTGCAGCGGCTTCCCGTGCTGGAGCTTGATGACGGCACGATCTTGACGGAATCCGTTGCCATATGCCGCTATTTTGAAGAGCTGCACCCGGAACCGGCGCTGTTTGGCACAGGTGCACTTGGCAAGGCCACCGTCGAGATGTGGAACCGGCGCATGGAACTCAATCTTCTCGCATCAGTCGCTGCCGCGTTCCGCCACATCCATCCGGCGATGAAGGACTGGGAGGTGCCGCAGGTTCCCGAATGGGGCGAGATCAACAAGCCCAAAGTGGCCGCGTTTCTGGAAATGTTGGACGGGGAACTTGGCCAACGCGAGTTTGCGGCCGGCAATACGTTCTCGATTGCCGATATCACCGGGCTGGTTGCCATGGATTTCATGAAGCCGGCCAGGATCGCGATGCCGGAAAACCTGATCAACGTGCTGCGCTGGAAGGCTGTGCTCACCGCAAGGCCGTCTGCAACGGCATGAGCGACAGTGCTGCGCTTGATAAACTCGTCAGGGAAATCAAAGCCTGCCGCATTTGCGTCGAGCACCCGGCCACCAAGCCGCTGCCGCACGAGCCTCGACCGGTTCTTGTCGCCTCGCAAAGTGCGCGCATCCTGATCGCCGGGCAGGCGCCGGGCACGCGGGTGCATGCGTCCGGTGTGCCGTTCACCGATCCGTCCGGTGACCGGCTGCGGTTCTGGCTTGGCGTGACGCCTGAGCAATTCTACAATCCAAACCTGTTCGCCATCGCGCCGATGGGCTTCTGCTTTCCAGGTCTCGATGCCCATGGCGGCGATCTGCCGCCGCGCAAGGAGTGCGCTCCGGCTTGGCGCGCGCGGCTTCTGGCGCTGATGCCGCAGATTGATCTCGTCTTGGCGATCGGCGCTTACGCCCAAGGCTGGTATCTCAAATCCGCGCAGAATTCGAGCGTCAATCGAACAGTATTGGAGTGGCGTTCGCATCTTCAAAACACGCCGAAACTGTTTGTCATGCCGCACCCGTCCTGGCGCAATTCGAGTTGGCTGAAGCGCAATCCGTGGTTCGAAGCGGACCTGCTGCCGGTGTTGCGGCAGGAAGTGGCGCTGCGCATAACTTGAAACAGAATTCCCGAAAGCGCGTTTGTTTGGATGGTTCTTGTTGCCAAATCTGATAAAAGGCTTCAGAAGAAGAAAATAGTT
>JANMQE010000169.1:0-2452 GCA_031370195.1 Phyllobacteriaceae bacterium | reverse complement strand
TTGATCAATAGTGAGACCAACTCACTGCAAATACTGAACAACGAGTTGATCGGCGGCGCTCACCGTTTACAACTTACCGGAGTTGGCACGACGAACAATCAAAACTTTGGTACTAGAACGCAAATCCTCAATCCCCGTTTGGATCCAATCGCAGGTCCCATCGAGATTCTTGAGGATACGGTCTCCTCGTCCATTCGACTCACCGGTATCGCACGGGGACGTTTGAGCGGACCGCCACTTCGTATCTCTGCTTCCAGCTCCAATCCGACGCTCATTCCAGCCGCGAGTGTCAACTATATAGCCGGTGCTTCCGAAGGGCGCGTGGACTTCTCGCCGGCAAAAGACGCAAATGGGATGGCCTCGTTGCGGATCGTGGTTCGAGATGCCGGGGCTGATCGCGTTTTTGACACGAGTGACGATGGTACAGCCGAGCAATCGGTGTCGATCGTGGTCAAGCCGGTCAACGATCCGCCCTCGTTTCAATTGCGAGGAAACCAACTTGCAACCATGGGCAGCAATCTTCGCAAGGTGACTGGTTTTGCATCGGCGTTTGTGAGTGGCGGAGGGAGCGATGAACAGTCGCAGTCCATTGCTGAGTATCTCGTGACCAACAATCGGACCGATCTGTTTCTTGTGCAACCGACTATCGACAACGATGGCAATCTCCGCTTTCAACCTTCCCTGCTCAACAAAGGGGTTGCTACCATCGGCGTTCAGGTTCGAGATAATGGCGGGACTGAATTTGGCGGAAACGATCGGTCTGCGATAGCGACTTTCCAAATCACGATAACCGATCTGGCCGATGGCGATATCGATTTCGGGGACGCTCCTACGTCAGCTCAATCGCTCTTTGCTGCAAGTTACCCAACGCAAATCCGGGATAACGGCGCTAGGCATCGTTTGGGCGACTTGTTCTTGGGTTCGCTCATCGACGCAGAACTGGATGGGCAATCGACTCTTGGGGCCACTGGCGATGATAACATTATCGATGACGAAGATGGGATTGTGTTCGTTGTTTCTGCGATCGCTTCACCCAACGTCCCAACGGTATCCAGCGTCGTCGCTTACGCTTCGTTGGACTCCAAGTTGGATGCCTGGGTCGACTTCAATCAAGACGGTGATTGGAACGATAGCGGTGAGCAGATTTTGGCAAGCGTGTTGGTAGTTTCCGGTGCCAACCTTCTCTGCTTCACCATTCCGGCTGGAGCGAAGCCGGGGACGACATACAGTCGCTTTCGTTTGAGTTCCACGGGCGGCCTGGCAACGACGGGACAGGCGGATGACGGAGAAGTCGAAGACTATCCACTTTCGATACTTGATGGTCAGGCAAACAATGAAGTGCGGCTGAGCGAGTCCGAGATTGGTGACCACCAAGTCTCGCTGGTCGATGGACAGCTTGTCGTCCGGTCGCAAAACAGACCCATTTTCAGCGCCCCAGCTAGCAACATCGATCGAGTGAAGCTAGCCACTCCGGCGGGACCGTCCACTTACGAAATCCAATCACCTTCAATCTATTTGTTTGGTACGCTTCGTTATGGTGAGGTTGGGAATAATGTGACGATTGTGTCGTCCAATCTGACTGTCGACTTGACGCGAATTCCGAACGGAGCATTGTTGGGGTTGCGAAGCGTCGATCTCTCGGCTGCCGTTTCACAGTCTTTTGTGTTCAATGCAGGCAACATCGCCAACTTGAATCCAGACAAATCCATTCGAATCATTCTTGGCTCGCAAGACGTCGTTCAGGCTGGTTCTTCCTGGGTTTTGAATACACGACAACTCGAACAGAATTCGTTAGTCCATGTGTTTCGGCAAAACGGATCAACCGCCAAAATCAACTCGCCATCAGCATGGCAAAATCCTATCCATCGTTACGACGCAGACGGAGATGGAACGGTTTCACCCTTGGATGCACTTGTGGTAATCAATTACCTCAATCGGTTGTCGGGAACAAATCCGACGAGCACCCTACCTGTTTTCGATCCCGCTGTGCCGCTTGGACAATTTTTTGTAGACGTCAACGGAAACAACGCTTGCGAGCCTTTGGATGTCCTAGAGATCATCAACAAGATCAATCAGAGTTCGGGTGGAAGTGGCGAAGGGAAGCTTCTATGACAGGTCCGAGTGAAGAACAGTTTCGAATTGGGTTATTAGCCGTTCAACAAGGACTCCTAGAACACTCAGTTCTTCTTGACGCCGTTCGCGACTGGTTCCAGGACGAGCAGCGAGCGCTCGTAGATGTACTGTTGGCGCAAGCCAATCTAGCGGACAAGGAAGCGCTGGCTGCATTTTTCGTTTCCTACACCGTCGATCTGAGTCCATCTCGACTTGTTTCCGACGAGGATATCGCCAGGGTCCAGGAACTTCTGATGGAGGCGGACAAGGATCGGAACGACGTTCATGAGGATAAAGCCACGACAACGCAACAGTTTGATTCCGAGTCTTGGGCAAAAGC
>JANMQE010000731.1:0-2917 GCA_031370195.1 Phyllobacteriaceae bacterium | reverse complement strand
GGGATCGCCCTGCACAGTCCATGCACCGTTCGCCTTGCGGAGCTCGGCATCGTTGCACAGGATGGCGGCTCTTGCCGCTTCGATTAGCGTCGGGTGAGCGGCGACCTCGACCCGCTTTCCGTCAAGCGGCTGGAGGTGATGTCGAACATGGCGCGGTCATTCGAGAAATTGCTGGAGCTGAAGGCAAGGCTCGCCCCTTTGAGCGAGGCGGCGGGCGGCGCGGCAGAGACGGCGCGGGTTTTGAAGGAGATGGACAGGCGTGTGGATGAATTGGCGGCAATCAGGGCCCGGGAAATCATTGACCACCACTGCACCGGCGGCGTCTGCGGGGCACGGGAATTTGCAGACGAAGTCGCAAGGAGCGCTGTTGGAGGCTGAGGTGGAGCTGGCGGATGAGGTTGAGGACACGGATGAAGCGGTTGCGGCAGGGCAGGCGGCATTGGTTTGTCCTGTGTCTGAGCCAAAGGCACTCACCGACGAGACCATCGTTGCGCTTGGCGAAAAGGAGTGGATGTTCAAGGGCCGCCATGGCCAGCTGCCGCGAAAATATTTCAAGCCGGATGTGTGGCTTCTTATTGGAGGTCGCGGATCGGGCAAGACGCGCACGGGGGCCGAATGGGTCAACGGCATGGCAAATGGCTTTGCGCCCATTTCTTACGCGCAGACCGGGCCGATTGCGCTGGTTGGCGAGACGCTGGCGGATGTGCGCGACGTGATGATCGAGGGACCGGCGGGCATATTGGCGACAGCGCGCAAGGGCAGGCCGCGATTTGAAGCCTCGCGGCGGCGGGTGATCTGGGAGAACGGGCTGACGGCGATGATGTTTTCGTCCGAAGACCCGGAGAGCCTGCGCGGGCCGCAATTTGCCGCCGCCTGGTGCGACGAGGCGGCCAAGTGGAAGAATGCGATGGCGACCTGGGACATGTTGCAGTTTGGCCTGCGCTTAGGCGTGCGGCCGCAGGTGATTGTGACGACGACGCCGAAACCGACGCCGCTGGTCAAGATGTTGAGCACCGACAAGGATACGCATGTGACGCGGATGAAGACCGGCGACAATGCCGCGCATCTGGCGGGCGGCTTTATCGAGCGGCTGAACAAGCGCTACGGCGGCACGCGGCTGGGGCGGCAGGAACTGGACGGGGAACTGATTGAGGACCGCGACGACGCGCTGTGGCAACGCAGTCAGCTGGAGGCGCTGCGGGCAGACATGCCGGATACTTTGCAGCGCATTGTCGTGGCAGTGGACCCGCCGGCATCATCCACCAAAAGTGCCGACGCCTGCGGCATTGTCGCGGTGGGGCTGGGCGCGGACGGGAGTGTGCATGTGCTCGCGGACGCGACAGTCAAACAGGCGCCTCCCAACGTCTGGGCCGCAGCGGCGGTGCGGCTCTATCATCAGCTGAGCGCCGATTGCATTCTGGCCGAAGTGAACCAGGGCGGCGACATGGTGGGCTCGGTGCTGCGGACGGTTGACCCGAATGTGCCGGTCAAATCCGTCAGGGCGCAGCGCGGCAAGTGGCTGCGGGCCGAACCGGTGGCGGCGCTTTATGAGCAGGGCCGCGTGTTCCACTGCGGCAAATTTGCCGAGCTGGAAGATGAGATGTGCAATTTCGGGCGGGATGGCCTCGCCGAAGGGCGCTCGCCGGACCGGGTGGATGCGCTGGTCTGGGCGGTCAATGAGCTGGTGTTCGCGGCGGAGCGGGAGCCGCGGGTGCGGTGTTTGTGAACCAAAAGCTATTTAATCCGCTGCCGCCAATGCTTTGTGGTTGGCCGTCTTTTCCCCTGGAGGACGCCAAGGTTATCGCATATGGCATTTTGGGCGGAACCCAACTCGGCTCCGTCTTTCCGGGGCCGCGCCGCGGAACCCGTAATCCAGAGCGCCGACTGCAAAAGTAAGGGCGTCGCGACCGAAGATGCCCAAATTCGAGACGGGCAAAACTGAAATGGCTTCAACTCAAACCTCGGCGCTCTGGATTCCGGATCTGCGCTTCGCTTGTCCGGAAAGACGGTTCCGTATGGCGTGCAACTCAAAAGCGTATGCGCGATTGCCTAACCCAAGACGTGAAAAGAAGACGGCCAATCGCCGGGCCTTTGCCAACACCTTAACAAGGACCCTCCCCATGAAACGACCCAATTTCTGGCCGCTGCGGCGTCCGGGACGATTACTTGCGCCTGAGAGCCAAAAAGGCCCGGACGGCTACGGCTTTGTGCAGATGGAAACGCAAGGCGCGGCGCGGTGGACGCGGCGGGAACTGGGGGCGCTGGTGCGCGAGAGCTACATGAAAAACCCGGTCGCCTACCGCGCGGTGCGGCTGGTGGCGGAGAGCGTGGCCGATATTCCCTGGCTGGTGTTTGACGGCACGGATGAGGTGGCAGACAGCGCGCTGGGAAGGCTGCTCGCCCGACCGAACACGCGGCAGGACCGGCGGGCGTTTTTGACCGCGCTGGTGAGCAATCTTATGCTTTCGGGCAACGCGTATATTGAGCGGGCAGGGGCAGGGGAACTTGCCGAACTGCATCTGTTGCGGCCTGATAAAGTGAGCGTCGAGACCGATGCATCCGGCTGGCCGGTGGCGCTGATTTGGAAGAACGGGCCCGCGCGTCGGCTGGTCTCACTTGAAGGCGAGGACGGTTCACCGGCGGCGGCGTGCCATATCCGCGACTTTCATCCGCTTGATGATGTCTACGGATTTGCGCCGCTTGAGGCGGCGGCGATGGCGGTGGATGTGCACAACGGTGCGGGCGACTGGAACAAGGCGCTGATCGACAATTCGGCGAGGCCATCCGGCGCGCTGGTCTATGCACCAAAGAGCGGTGCGAGCCTGACCACGGATCAGTTCGAGCGGCTGAAAATGGAGTTGCAGGAAAACTACCAAGGCGCGCGCAAGGCCGGGCGGCCGCTGCTGCTTGAAGGCGG
>JANMQE010000727.1:0-2536 GCA_031370195.1 Phyllobacteriaceae bacterium | reverse complement strand
GTGCCGCGGCCCGAGATCGAGAACACGTCTTCGATTGGCAGCAGGAACGGCAGGTCCAATGGACGCGCCGGGGTCGGGATGTATTCGTCAACGGCGGCCATCAAAGCGCGGACCGAATCCTCGCCGATTTCCTTGTTGGTGCCGTTCAAGGCGCACACAGCCGAACCCTTGACGATCGGAATGTCATCGCCCGGGAAATCATACTTGGACAGAAGCTCGCGCACTTCCATTTCGACCAGCTCGATCAGCTCGGCGTCGTCAACAAGGTCAACCTTGTTCATGTAGACAACCAGCGCCGGAACGCCGACCTGACGGGCAAGCAGGATATGCTCGCGGGTCTGCGGCATCGGGCCGTCGGCAGCCGAAACCACCAGAATGCCGCCGTCCATCTGCGCAGCGCCGGTGATCATGTTCTTCACATAATCGGCATGGCCCGGGCAATCGACATGGGCATAGTGGCGGGCAACGGTTTCATACTCGACATGCGCCGTCGAAATCGTGATGCCGCGTGCCTTTTCTTCCGGCGCAGCGTCAATCTGGTCATACGGCTTGTATTCGCCGAAAAACTTGGTGATCGCAGCCGTCAACGACGTCTTGCCATGGTCAACGTGACCAATCGTGCCAATGTTCACATGCGGCTTATTGCGTTCAAACTTGCTCTTGGCCATGATCTTCTTCCCGGTTCATTACAGATGCGCCTGAGCGCGGCCACCCGCGCCCTCACAAAAAGCGTGCGGTCCTTTAAGGGAATTCGCCACCCCTTGCAAGAGTGGCAAGGGACGGCAGGCGCGCGTCTTTCTGCCATCAAACGAATTAGATGCATATGCAAAAAATCATTGCACTATTCCTTTAATGCATATACATATAATCTTGTGAAAATCACGTATGATCCTGCAAAACGCAAAAAGGCGCTTGACGAGCGCGGGCTTGATTTTGAGGACGCCCGCCACGTCTTGGCCGGTGATACCTTTGAATATGAAGACACGCGAATGGATTATGGCGAGAAGCGCATGATCTGTTTCGGGTTTCTCGATGACCGCCTTGTAGCACTGGTTTATGTTCAGCGAGGCGAAGACACCCACATTGTTTCAATGAGAAAGGCCAATGACCGTGAGCACAAAAAACTCTCCATTGAAAAGTGATCTTGCGAAAGTGGAGGCGCATGTCGTGCAGCAGAAGGAATATGACGAGGTACCGGAACTGACCGACGAGATGGTCGCCCGCGGCACCTTCAAGAAGGCTGGCAAGCTGGTTTCTGCAGATGTCGGCAAGGCTGCAATGTCCTTGCGTCTGCGCGGCAGGCCGAAAGTGGAGCAGCCGAAACAAACGGTGGCAATCCGTCTGTCGGCGGATGTTTTGGCCGCGCTCAGAGCGACGGGCAAAGGCTGGCAGACGCGCGCCGAAGAAACGCTCCGGCGCTCACTCGGGCTTTAGTCTGCCAGCTGTTCACACACTCAAACCGCCGCTTCGACCATGATCTCGACATCATAGCCCGGCGCTGCGAGCCTGGATTCGACGGTTGCGCGGGCGGGCGTGTGACCTTGAACAACCCACGCGTCCCAAGCTTCGTTCATCTGCGAAAACGATGCCATGTCGGTCAGCCAGATGTTGGCCTTGAGCAGTTTCGTCTTGTCCGAACCGGCCTCAGACAGAATACGGTCGATCTCGCTCAGGATTTCGCGCGTCTGCTCCAGAACGGACCTGCCCTTGGCCTCTTCGGCAACAATACCGGCGAGATGGGCGACGCCATTGTGAACAACAGCCTGCGACATGCGTTTGCCGGTGCCGATGCGGGTGATGGACATGGGTGATGCTCCAACTAGTTAACAATTCCAATTTCCTCGTCAGCCTTATCTTCAAGAAGAAGCTTTCGATTTTTATTTATGACCGCTACTAAATTGTCCTTTAGTTCTTCATGGTTTGTAAAAAATTGAATATTCTTATGGATATCAAAATGAATTTTTGTCGGCGATCCCGGTAGCATAACACTATTTTTGCTTGCAATGTAAACTATAGGCTTGTTTAACGCCTCGGCAAATCCAGCTTCGAAATAGCAAGATTGCCTTTCGTCAGTTAAGTCAGCGACTAGAAATCTGGAATTTCGAATTTCGCGCTTGATTGTCGTAACAAGATCTTCGAGTGGTCTTTCTCGATCAATGCGAATAGCAATACCGCCAAAACTTTCAATAACCTTTTCAACTACCTCAAACCGTTGATCGAACTCTCGCAAAATTCTTTGTTGTTCTTGATCTCCTGTTTTAGATCCCTGTATCGGTGTTATCATAAAAACGCGATCTTTATTTTTTGCTAACAACTGTTTCGCTCGATCTTCAAACTTACCGAATAGGTTTTTCTTGTTGCGAATTACATCACCAAATGAGCTCGCCTTTTTGTCCCATGACTCACTTGTGGAATATACCCTAAGTTCAAGCACTTGGTAGGATTGCGTTTTAGATCCCCATTTTGCTGTAACGACCCCGCTCGCGACATAGGGCATTACTATATCAGAGAATAATTTCTCCTCGGCCTTATTAGG
>JANMQE010000586.1:0-1878 GCA_031370195.1 Phyllobacteriaceae bacterium | reverse complement strand
CTCATTGCCACCACCTTCCGGCTGACCAATGACAAGCCCGGTTTTGATCCCGTCGCCGCCGCCTTGTTTGATGCGCTTGTTGCGGCGATTTCCGAAACACCGACAGAAGATTAAGGAGCGGAAGGCATCTATATCAGAATATCAGATACGTATCTAAATGTCGGTTGACACCAACCAAGCCTTTGATACGCTGCTTTTGAAGGTTGGAGGAAGAGACTTCGAGAGGTCCTGAATTAGTGGAACCCGGAGTTCAATCTTTGAAAATCACCCGCGCCGCCCAAGCGGCACGGCTCGAGAAAACGAAAAACGGGTGCTGAGCCCGCCAATGGGAGGAATGAAATGCTCAAGACCATTCTGAAAGTCGCGCTGTTGTCATCGGCGCTGATCGCGACGGGCGCGCAGGCCAAGGAAACCGTGATCTGGTGGGATTTCCTCGGCGGCGGTGATGGCGTGCGCATGAAGCAGCTGATTGCTGATTTCAACAAGGCACACGCGGACTCGATTGAAATTTCCCCGACCACACTCGAATGGGGCGTGCCTTTTTACACGAAGGTTCAGACTGCTGCCGCTGTCGGCGAAGGCCCGGATGTGATGACCTATCATCTGTCGCGCCTGCCGCTTGGTGTATCGTCCGGCGTTCTTGCCGAAATCACGCCGGAAGATCTTGCCAGCGTCGGCCTTTCTGCCGCGGACTATGCGGAGGCCAATTTCAAGGCCGGTCAGGTTGACGGCAAGCAATATGCGGTGCCGTTCGATATCCATTCGGTCGTGCTCTACTACAACAAGGATCTTCTCAAGGCTGCCGGTCTTCTCGGTGATGATGGCCTGCCCAAAGGCCTCGACGGCGTTGACAATTTCAAGGCCGCACTGAAGACCTTGCAGGACGGCGCTGCTGATTATGGCATCTCGATCCATTCTGCCGCAGGCGATTCCATGTGGCGCATTTTCTACTCGCTCCTCGGCCAGCAGGATGGCGTGTTCCTGAAGGACGGCAAGTTCCTTGACGGCGACAACCTCGACAAGGCCATCAAGGCAACTGACGTCATCAAATCCTGGGTCACCGAAGGGTTAGCCCCGGCATCCACCGAATATCCGGCTTCCATCGCGCTGTTCACCGGTGGCAAGGCCGCCATGCACATCAATGGCGTCTGGGAAGTCCCGACCATGACCGACCTCAAGGCCAAGAACGAGCTGTTCGACTGGGGCGCAGTCGCCCTGCCAACCTTCTTCGATCACCCGGCCACATGGGCGGACTCGCACGCTTTTGCCATTCCGAACAATATCGGCAAGACCATGACGCCGGAAAAGAAGAAGGCGGTTCTGGAAGTCATCGCATGGATGAACAAGAATTCGCTGTTCTGGGCAACTGCCGGCCATCTGCCTGCCTATTCGCCGGTCCGCGCCAGCGCGGAATTCAAGGCCATGCAACCAAACGCCACCTACTCGGTGCTGGCCGACACAGCCGTGTTTGACCCAAGCTCGAAGCTCGCAGGCGTTGCCTCGCCGGTCTATGATGCCGCCGGCAATTTCCTGATGCCCGCCATCAATGGCGAAATGGAAGCCAAGGAAGCCATGGAAGGCATGCGCGACGACCTCCAGGGCCAAATGTAAAAGCGCTGTTGCTGTCAATCCTTGGCGCTGCCCCTCATTCGGCCCTTCCGGGCCACCTTCTCCCCGCAAGCGGCGGGGAGAAGGGAAAGCCGCGCCATTCGTGATAAGCGTCCTTCGCCCCGCCGTTTGCGGGGAGAAGGTGCCCGAAGGGCGGATGAGGGGCAGCGCCAAGGGTTGAATATGATTGCTCTAGTTGGCCTGGCCCTGGAGGTCGTCGCGCATGCCTTCCATGGCCTCCTTGGCTTCCATTTCGCCGTTGATGGCGGG
>JANMQE010000672.1:0-1538 GCA_031370195.1 Phyllobacteriaceae bacterium | reverse complement strand
CGACCGGATCAAGGCGCTGGCGGCAACGCATGGCTGGCGCATCCGCGACGACATGGTCGATGACCGCGCCATTGTCCGCCGGATGGTGCTCAAGCGCTGCGTGTTCGGGGTGGACAAAAACCCGATGGCGGTGGAGCTGGCGAAGGTGGCGCTGTGGCTGCACACGCTGACTGCCGGCGCGCCGCTGTCATTCCTCGACCATCATCTCAAATGCGGCGATTCGCTGTTCGGCGAATGGGTGCGTCCGGTGATGGACGGGCTCGGCAAATTCGGCGGCATGTTCATCAACAGCGCCATTCAGAAGGCTGAAGGCGCGGCGCGGGGAATGGACGTCATTGAAAAGCTGACCGATGCCGACATGGCGGAGGCGGAGCAGTCGCGCACGGCCTACCAGGAAATCGAGGAGCGCACCGGCCCTCTCAAGGGCTTTCTCGATTTCTGGCATGCGCTCAAATGGATGGAGATTACGCCGGAGCAGAAGCAGGCGCTTGATGTTCTGTTGTTCGACGGCTTCGGCGACGCGATCATGGTCGCATCGGGCCTGCGCCCGCCCGACGCGCCGAGCGAGGAGGCGGTGCAGCTGTTCGAGACGCTGGGGGCCGAGCAGACCAGCCTCCTGGACGATCACAAGGCGAGCGTACGCGACTATGTGCATGTGCGCGACCTCATCAAACGCGCCCATTCGCTGGCCGCCGAGGAGCGCTTCCTGCACTGGCAGATCGCCTTCCCGCGTGTCTGGACCCGCTGGACCGATTCTGGAAAGCATGGCGGCTTTGACGCGGTGATCGGCAACCCGCCTTGGGACCGGATGAAAATGCAGGTGGTGGAATGGTTTGCCGCCCGCGCGCCGGAGATTGCCCGCCAGCCCCGCGCCGCTGACCGCAAGAAGGCGATCCTTGCGCTTGAAACCGCTGGCGCACCGCTGGCGCGCGACTATGCCCACGCCCGCGAGCGGGCCGAAACCGGCGTCCGGCTTGCTACAAGGGACGGCGACTATCCGCTGCTCGGGCGCGGCGATGTCAATCTCTATTCGCTGTTTGTCGAGCGGGCGCAGACGCTGATCAAGCCATCCGGCATTGCCGGGCTTCTGGTGCCGTCGGGCATTGCCTCCGACATGACGGCCAGCCATTTCTTCCGCTCGGTCTCGACCACGGGCCGGATCCTGGCGCTGCTCGATTTTGAAAACCGGGGCAAGTTTTTTCCAGACGTGCATCGCTCTTTCAAATTCTGCGCGTTTATCGTCTCGGGCACGGACCGGCAGGGCCACAAGGCGCTGTGCGGCTTTTTCCTTACCGACCCGCCGCCTGCGGTGGTGCCGGAGGATGACGAACACCTGTTCCTGATGGACGCGGCGGACTTCACCATTGTGAACCCCAACACCGCCACCGCCCCGATCTTCCGCACCCGCCGCGATGCGGAACTGACCAAGTCGGTTCATCGACGGATACCTTCCCCATCGTCCGCCGCAAGGACGAGGAAAAGTACAACGGTGATTATCGTACCAAGCGCGTCAATCTCGAAATCTACGACGCCATGCA
>JANMQE010000582.1:0-2694 GCA_031370195.1 Phyllobacteriaceae bacterium | reverse complement strand
GGCGAATCCGGATCCGGCAAGACGACGCTGGGCCTGGCGCTGACACGGATGATTTCCAGCCAAGGCCGCATCGGCTTTGTCGGCAAGGACATCAACCAGTATTCCTTCAAGGACATGCGGCCACTGCGCAAACAGATGCAGATCGTGTTTCAGGACCCCTATGGTTCCTTGAGCCCGCGCATGTCGGTGGCTGACATTGTCGCTGAGGGTCTTTCGATCCACGAGCCGCAGCTCAGCGCCAGCGAGCGCGACGCGAAGGTTGTCGATGTGCTGCACGAGGTCGGCCTCGATGCCGAGACACGTCACCGCTACCCGCACGAGTTTTCCGGCGGCCAGCGCCAGCGCATCGCCATTGCGCGCGCGATGATCCTCAAGCCAAAATTCGTGATGCTCGACGAGCCGACCTCGGCGCTCGACATGAGCGTGCAGGCGCAGGTCGTTGACCTGTTGCGCGACCTGCAAGTCAAACACGGACTTGCCTATCTGTTCATCAGCCATGATCTGAAAGTTGTCCGTGCGCTCGCCAATGAGCTGATTGTCATGCGCAACGGCGAGGTCGTCGAACACGGGCCGTCCGCCCAAGTGTTTGACCAGCCGCAAACCGATTACACCAAGGCACTGATGGCAGCGGCATTCAACATTGCCACCGCGCCGCACGGGGCGGTCAGCGAATGATGAAGGGTGGCATTCTTCTCGCCGCCACCGGCTGGGACTCGGCGCTGTGGTCGCGGATGTTTGGTGAGGCCGCGCCTGGTCGGCCAGTGTTCGTCGATCCTGATGGACGCACCGATGACAGCATCGAGTACGCCATCGTCTGGAAACAGCCGGCCGGTTCGTTGGCCGGCCTCAAGAATCTCAAGGTCATCTTCTCGCTCGGTGCCGGTGTCGATCACGTCTTCCGCGATCCCCATGTTCCCGAAGTACCGATAGTGCGCGTTGTGTCGAATGACCTCACAAACCGGATGAGCGAGTATGTCATCTGGCAGGTGCTCGACCATCACCGCATGGGCCCGAAATACCGGCAGCAACAGCGGGACATGATCTGGGTCGAAGACCGCAACCAGCCCGCTGCAAAAGACATCACAATCGGCATGCTGGGACTTGGCGTTCTGGGCAGCGATGCGGCTTTGAAGCTGAAGGCGCTGGGTTTCAACGTCACCGGCTGGAGCCGTTCGCCGCACGCGATTGATGACGTCGAGACCTTTCATGGCTCAGACCAGTTGCCGCAGTTCCTCTCGGGCATGGACATTCTCGTCTCCCTGCTGCCGCTGACACCTGCGACAGCCAACATGCTGGCCATGCCGCTGTTCAAACAGATGACCAAGCGCGGCCCGCTGGGCGCACCGGTTCTGATCAATGTCGGACGCGGCGGGCTGCAGAATGAGGCGGACATTCTGGCTGCGCTGGACAAGGGGGTCCTGTCTGCTGTTTCGCTTGATGTGTTCCAACAGGAGCCACTGCCAGCGGACAGCCCGTTCTGGTCCCATCCAAGAGTCACGCTGACCCCGCATGTGGCGGCGGCGTCAGACCCGTTTGCCTTGGTCAAGCCGATTGTTGACCAGATGGACGCATTTGAGCGCGGCGAGCCGTTGGCCAATCTGGTTGATCGCAAGCACCAGTATTGAACGGAAGCGAAATCGGGTTTGAGAGACGTGAAACGGTGGATTTAGTTCCGCCGCGCATCTGGCGGCGTCGGCAGAATTACGGTGACTGTGCTGCCAATTGCCACGCACAACACCCGCCAATAGCCCACCCCCGCCGCAGCAATTGGCTGCACTGTCTCCGGAATTCGGTCGTCCGCCAGCGGACGTAAGAACAAATCTGTCCACACCCCAAGAACTACGATCCGCAACGCCATTGCGCCAATCACGCATGGCAGCAACTCGGGGACAGTTTACTTAGTTCCTTGATCTGACGTGGAATTACGGTGACCGTGCTGGCAATTGCCAAGCACAACACCCGCCAATAACCCACCCCCGCCGCAGCAATTGGCTGCATTGTCTCCGCAATTCGGATTACCCGCCCAGCGACCTTCAAAATAAATCTATCCACCTCCTAAAAACCCAACCCTACAATGCCAACGCGTCAATTCCGGCGCACGAGGCGAGGCACAATGGACTGGAACAGGGCAATCGAACGGAACAGCGAGGCGCTCCACAAGATCGTCGCCGCGCTGTTTGCGATGCTCGTAACCTCTCCGGACCTGTCGCGCCGCAGCCTTGGCGAAGGCGGAAGAGGGGAATTCACCCTTCCATACCGCCTCTACGCGGCAATCCTGATGATTCTGCGTCTGGCCGAATCCGCACTCCGCCGCCTCATCATCATCGCCGCTCGCGGCCTCATCTTGAAGCAACGCACCGCAAGCCAAACCCTGCCAAACTTCCCTTCATTCGCGGCCACAAACGCCGCGCGCATTCCAAGTTTCGCCCTCCTCGACCCGCTCAAACATTTCTCCCTCGAAGATTTCAACCAAAACACCAACCCGCACGTGAGCTTCTCCAGCTCGTGGGACCCGACCGACTTCGCCCCATCCCTGTCGCAGCCCGACGAACCGATCAACGCAGCCCAGCTCTTCAGCCGTATGCGCGCCTTGCGGGCCGCGCTCAGCGACCTCCCCAAACAAGCCCGCCGCCTCGCAAGATGGCAGGCACGCCGCGACCTCGCGCTCAATGCCAAGCGTCCAACCCGCATCTC
>JANMQE010000668.1:0-3038 GCA_031370195.1 Phyllobacteriaceae bacterium | reverse complement strand
CCCTTCCCGGCCTGCGTGACCGGCGCTGTCATGGCGATCTTGGCGCTTTGCGTGACCGGCGCAGTCATCGCAATCTTGCCCGCTACGCCTTGCCGGGTCACATTCTTGCCGAAGATGAACCCGGCCAGCACTCGAAAAGCCGCATTCGCCGCCTCGCTGCGAGACCCGCCCACCGTCACCTCGGCGGTGAGAAGCGGCGGATACTCGCGGATGCTGAATGGCTTTTGCTCAAAGACCAGCGTGTATTTCGGCTCTTCGGCGGCGAAACCGGTGGCGGTGGAGCGCGCCGTTCGGGCGGCGGCAGCGATGGCGATGATTGGTTTCATGCTAGGTATGTAGGTTTTTTGGGTGGGGATTAAAGGGTGGTGATCATCGTCTCCCTCGCCCTTGTGGGCAGGGGTTAGGGGTGGGGGTCGCGAGCGCAGCGAGCCACGCAAAAACCCGGGTCGAGACGGATTCTTCAGGTGGTCGTTTTCGACCAGACATGGCGGAAGAGTCTTCAGTGGCTCGCTCCGCTCGACGCCCCCCACCCTCAATCCCTGCCCACAAGGGGCAGGGAAGCCAGCCCTTCACCCCGCCAAATTTGCCATTCCCATCTCTTCGTCATTCCGGACGGCGAAGCCGATCCGGAACCCATGCCGATGGCCCACGCGACAGGCTGTCTGGCGCAGAACGTCCGCCCCGACCGCCGACCGCCGTGTGCCACGTTCTGCACCGGCATTGGTTCACATCCGTCAACGGCATGGGTTCCGGATCTGCGCTTCGCTTGTCCGGAATGACGAAGGGATGAGGGTAGGATGATAATCGCGAGCGTTTTCGGCCAATGAGATGGAAGCGAGTTTAGCGCACTGTCACCACAATCAAAACCAACTGCGACCCCAACCATTCGTCATTCCGGACGGTGATAGCCGATCCGGAACCCGTGCCGATGGCCCACGCGACAGGCTGTCTGGCGCAGAACAGCCATCCTGCCCGCCAACCGCCGCGCGCCGTATTCTGCACCGAAATTGGTTCACCGCCGCCACCGGCATGGGTTCCGGATCTGCGCTACGCTTGTCCGGAATAACGAAAGTTTGGGGTTTGTCCGCTAAACACCGCCGCTTGCGGCTATCAAAAAAGCGGAAAGTTTAGTGGACTGTCACCGTAATTGGTCACCGTAATTGCTGCGCCGCACCCAATTGAGCGTTCGATCCAATTTCGACGTAGCGGGTCTGGGCGATGCTTGGTGGCATTGGGAGATTGTCTTCCCGCATGCCCTCAATGTGAATCTCGATAGCCTCGCGGATCATCGCCTCAGCTTCATCCATCGTTGCGCCGGTGGCGATGCAGCCGGGAAGATCGGGCACGTAGGCTCCGTAATTGTTTCCCGCTTTTTCGATTACGATGGCGTAACGCATGTCAGTGATCCTTCTTCAAGCCAGCCTGTTTCAGTACACTATTCTCCATTGCCGGAGAAAGATCGTCTGACAACTTGCCAGCAATGGTAACGCGCCCCGGTTTTTCACGATGCTTGAATTGCCGATGACTACCGCGTGTTACAATATGGAACCATCCATCCTGTTCTACAAGACGGATGATTTCCCTGACCTTTATCGGCATGCTTCAAGAACAGCCGCTGGTTGACCCACAAGTATCGCACTTCTCGCAAGTCCCGTTCCGCACCATCGTAAAGTTCGAGCACTCAAGGCACATATTGCCGGTATACCCCTGCATGATCGCCTTCATGCGCCGGTCGGCTTCGACCTTTTTGGCATCGCTCGCCACAGCCGCTGCCGTATCCGTAAACAGCGCGGCCACCGGTGATACCTCTTCGATCGCGACTTCTTCTTCGAACTCTTTGGCGCGTTCCTCATAGTCGCGTTTGAAGGCGGTGTTGCCGTCGGTGAGTTCCAAGGCCTGCGACTTGACGGCCAGCGAACCGATGCTGGTGATGTTGGAGCGCGGGGCTGGTGATGTGCCGAGCGAGCCCTTGGGTTCGGATGAGACGACCTTCAGCGTGTGACCGCGGGTGAGGCCCTTGGAGACGGCGGCTTCGTTGTTGCCGCCTTGGGTGGCCTTGCCGAGCGAGGTGTTGGTGAAATCCGACGTGTCGACATGAGCCAGATCGTGGCGCGACAGGTAGGAGACGGCGAGTTCGCGGAAGACGTAGTCGAGAATGGACGTGGCGTTCTTGATCGCGTCATTGCCCTGCACCATGCCGGCAGGCTCGAAGCGGGTGAAGGTGAACGCCTCGACATATTCCTCGAGCGGCACGCCATATTGCAGGCCGAGCGAGATGGCGATGGCGAAATTGTTCATCATCGCGCGGAAGGCAGCGCCTTCCTTGTGCATGTCGATGAAGATTTCGCCGATGCGGCCATCATCATATTCGCCGGTGCGAAGATAAACCTTGTGCCCGCCGACAATGGCTTTCTGGGTGTAACCCTTGCGTCTGCCGGGAAGCTTCTCGCGGTCACGCGTCATGCGCTCGACGATGCGCTCAACGATGCGTTCGGTGACCTGAACAGCGCGCTGGGCAGGCGCGGCGGCCAGCAATTCCTCCATCGCATCCTCGTCATTGTCATCTTCAATGAGCGAGGAATTGAGCGGCTGCGACAGTTTCGAGCCGTCGCGGTAAAGCGCGTTGGCCTTCAGCGCCAGCTTCCAGGAGAGAAGGTAGGCGTTCTTGCAATCCTCGACCGTCGCCTCATTCGGCATGTTGATGGTCTTGGAAATCGCGCCGGATATGAACGGCTGGGCAGCGGCCATCATGCGGATGTGGCTCTCGACAGACAGATAGCGCTTGCCGATCTTGCCGCACGGATTGGCGCAATCAAACACCGGAAGATGTTCATTTTTGAGGCCCGGCGCGCCTTCCAGCGTCATCGCGCCGCAGACATGGATGTTGGCCGCCTCGATCTCCTTCTTGGAGAAGCCGAGCGCCGACAGCATGTCGAACGAGAAGTCGTTGAGCTGCGCATCGGTGAAACCGAGCACATCACGCGAGAAATCCTCGCCAACCGACCATTTGTTGAAGCCGAACTTGATGTCGAAGGCGG
>JANMQE010000602.1:0-1791 GCA_031370195.1 Phyllobacteriaceae bacterium | reverse complement strand
CACCCACCGAAAAGATCGCGATGCCATCGTGCAGGCGGTTGCCTGCATAGACGAACCTGCCATCGGCAGAGACCATGATCTCGGAGGAAAAGCTGGTGCCTGCAAACCCCGGCGGCAGGCTCGAGACGGTCTGCCGCGATGCCAGCCCACCCTTCGCGGAGTCGTAGTCGAACAACACGATGTTCGAGCCTTCCTCCTGCAGTGAGTAAAACCAGCGTCCATTGGGGTGAAGGGCAAAGTGCCGCGGACCGTCTCCGGGCGGCAGCGGGATCGCGGCAGGATCGTTCGGCGAGAGGGTTCCCGCGTGGTCGTCGAATTTCCAGATGAGGATTTGATCCAGTCCCAGATCCGTCGAAACTACAAAGCGCCCCGAGGGATCGGACTGGATCATATGCGCGTGAGGCATGTCGTGGCCGCTGATGGCGAAGCTTCCTTCCGGCGCGTTCGTGGCCTTTTTCGGTCCCAATGTTCCGGCATCCTTTTTGATGTCGCTCGCGTCACCGAGCCTGCCATCGGGCAGAATGGGAAGCACTGCCACGGAGCCTCCGAAATAATTCGCGACCAGCACGAAACGCCCGGACGGATGGATGCTCACATAGGTCGGTCCGGCACCTCCCGAACTGACCGTGTTGAGCAACGTCAGCTTTCCATCGGCCCGATTGATGGCGAACGCACTGACTGACCCCGCGTCGCCTCCATCCACTTTGTCCGTCTCATTCGCCGAATACAGAAACGTCCCGGCGGAATTGAGCGCAAGGCAACTCGGGCTGGTGGGTTGTTCAAACACGTCGAGTGGCGACAATGCGCCGCTCGCTCGGTCCACTTGGAAAAGGTGAATGCCGCGTCCATTGCCGGGAGGCAAATCCACCTGGGTGGGCCGCACATTTCGGAGCGGAGAACTGAATGTGCCGACGTAGGCGATGAGCGGTCCCTTCGCTTCCTCCGCCTGCCCTTTTAACAACGATGCAAATAGCGTCCCGCCGCCAGCGAGCACGGTGGAGGTTTTCAAAAACGAGCGGCGCGAAATGGTTGGCGGATTCATGATCGGAGAATGCGGTGCGACTGCTGGGAAACGATACGCACGGGGACGCGCAATCGCGTGAAACACGATGCCGCCCGCAGTCGCAAGCGCCAAGCCATAAGTCGCGAGCACACGAAATCGCCAACCGGAGATTGAGTTGGCGCGGACAATATGCCTTCATCCCATTATGAACTCGACACACACCCCAGTCCCCGTCTCCCCGGTCACCCGGCGGAGTTTCCTAAAAACCGGCGCAGTGCTCGCCACCGGCATCGCCTCGCTCTCGTGGCAGGCGCGCGCGCAGACGAACAAAAACAGCAAGCTGCAAATCCTCCACATCGGCGTCGGCGGCAGCATCGCGCCGCACGATCGGATGCAACTCAAAAAACACCCCGACGTTGTTTTCGCCGGACTCTGCGATGTGGATTCGAATGCGCTGGGAGTAGTCGCGAAGGAACATCCCGAGGCGTTCACCTGCCGCGATTTCCGCGAGGCGTTTGAAAAGCATTCGGACAAATTTGATGCCGTGGTCGTCTGCACGCCGGATCACAACCACGCGCTGATCGACATGACCGCGATGAAAGCGGGCAAGCACGTTTACGGACAGAAACCGCTCGTCCAGCAGCTCTCGGAAGTGGCCGCCATCGAGGGCGCGATCAAGGCGTGCCCGAATCTCATCACGCAGGTGGGCAATCAGCGCATGGGTCCCGTGGGCCGCCAGTACGCGGTGGATATTTTGAAAAGAGGTCTGCTCGGGAAAGCGATCGAAG
>JANMQE010000555.1:0-2717 GCA_031370195.1 Phyllobacteriaceae bacterium | reverse complement strand
CGCGCCCGCCTGGCCATCGAACTCCAGGCCTTTGCCAAGTGCTCGATCATACCGGGCGTGCGCTCAAGGTATTTACCGTGCTCACGGTAGTACTGCATAAATCGCCCGATCAGAAGCACGGCCTCATCATGGGTGCCAACGCGCGCCAGGAGGTCAGCCGCCCGGACGCGGCTTCCCGCCGCGCCGCCAAGTTGCTATCTAGCGTATGTGGCGGGCAAATGGCAAAGTGCCAAAAGTCGGCTTTCTGGAATTCTTTTGAGCAAGGTCCGCAATGCCGCTTTTGAACAGTGCAATCGCAATGCAGGAAGAGGTGACCGGCTGGCGCCGTCATCTGCACCGTCACCCGGAAACCCTGTTTGAAGTGCATGAGACAGCGAAGTTCGTTGCTGAAAAACTGACCGCGTTTGGCTGCGATGAAGTCGTCACGGGTCTCGGGCGCACAGGCGTGGTCGGGATCATCAAGGGAAGGCTGGGCGACGGGCCGGTGATCGGCCTGCGCGCCGACATGGACGCGCTACCGATCAAGGAGACAACCGGCTTGCCACATGCTTCAACAGTGCCCGGCAAGATGCACGCCTGCGGCCATGATGGTCACACGTCAATGCTACTCGGTGCGGCGCAGCATCTGGCAGAAACCCGCAATTTCCGTGGCGCAGTGGCGGTCATTTTCCAGCCGGCCGAAGAAGGCGGCGGCGGCGGGCGCGAAATGGTGCGCGACGGCATGATGGAGCGCTTTGCCATCCGCGAGGTCTACGGGCTTCACAATATACCGGGCCTTCCACTCGGCAAATTTGCCATCCGGAAGGGCGGCATCATGGCTGCGACCGACGAATTCAACATCACGATCACCGGCAAGGGCGGCCACGCCGCCATGCCGCACATGACTGTCGATCCGGTGATGGTTGGCGCGCACATGGTCACGGCATTCCAGACCATAGTCTCGCGTTCAACCGATCCGGTTTCAGCGCTAGTCGTGTCCGTAACCTGCTTTAATGCTGGCGACGCGCACAATGTCATCCCGCAGACCGCGCAGTTGCGCGGCACCTTCCGCACGCTCGACAGCGCCGTGCGCGAGGACGCGGAAAAACGCATCCGCCATGTCGCGGCGATGGTGGCGCAGACATTCGGCGCGGAGGCTGCGGTGAACATCCATCGCGGCTATCCCGTGACCCGCAACCACCCTGCAGAAACCGATTTTGCAATCCGCGTTGCATCGTCTGTCGCAGGTCCTGCCAACGTCAACCCGGACGTTGCGCCGGTCATGGGCGGCGAGGATTTTTCCTACATGCTGGAAGCCCGCCCCGGCGCGTTCATTTTCATGGGCAACGGCGACACCGCCTCGCTGCACCACCCGGATTACGACTTCAACGATGAAGCCATCCCGCACGGCATCAGCTATTGGGTGGCTCTGGCGGAGACGGCGCTGGCTTAGAACGCAAGTTCGACGGGGATGGAACCAACCCGCGTCAGCCTCGTTACGATTGCATGAATGATGGGGCCAAATTTCACGCATTGCCGAAGGCGTTGTCGCGTCGGCCAAACCGGCAACGAAAGCCCAAGTCGTTGCTGTCCCTCGCCGCATTGTCTTGGACAGGCTATTTTTTGCTGGCCACGATTACCAACGGGACTTCCAACAAGGAGCAAGCTGCAACCGTTTCCAAGGCCATCGTCGACCCGGGCGTTGCCACCGCCAAAATGGTCACGGACATTCCCGCCCGCTCGTGGCGCGGCGTCATCGTCAATGTTTACAAAAGCATAGATGATGACCGTGTGCTTGCAGTGGCTGCGGGCGTTGCTTTTTATGCGTTGCTGGCAATTTTTCCGGCTGTGACAACGCTCGTCTCTCTCTACGGCGTTTTCAATGACCGCGCGCAGGTGGCCTCCGACCTTGCCTCGCTCTCGGTCATGTTGCCCGAAGGTGCAGTCTCCATCATCAGCGATCAGGCCATGCGCATTGCCAGCGGGGCCCCGCTGAGCTTGGGATTCACCGCCCTGTTTTCATTCCTACTTGCCGTATGGAGCGCCAATTCAGGCATGAAAGCGTTGATGGACGCGTTGAACGTGTCGTACGCCAAGCGGGAAACAAGGACATTCCTGCGGCTTCACCTGACGTCGTTCGCACTCACGATTGGCGGATTGTTGTTTCTGCTGTTGATGCTGAGTGCCGTAGCCATTGTCCCGGCAATCCTGGCCTTTCTCTGGCTCGACCGGTGGGCGCAATGGCTTGTCTGGGCCGGTCGCTGGCCGCTCACGCTGATCCTGCTCGGCGTCGCCATTTCCATCCTTTATCGCTGGGGCCCAAACATCAAAAGCACATCATGGCGCTGGTATTCGCCGGGCAGCATCTTTTCCAGCGTCGGCCTGTTGTCTTTTTCAATGCTTTTTTCATGGTATGCCGCAAGCATTGCAACGTTCAATGAAACCTACGGCTCACTCGGCGCGGTTATTGCCTTCCTCGCATGGATGTGGCTGAGCACGGTCGTCGTGTTGATTGGCGCGGAACTAAACGCAGAACTCGACCGCCGCCTCGGCGACCGGCCAACACAAAGCGCGGTGCGATAAGTCAGGAAACACCTTGGCGAGCGCACCTGATTTCGCTATGTCTGCCGCGTTGGTCCCGTAGCTCAGGTGGATAGAGCGAAAGTTTCCTAAACTTTAGGCCACTGGTTCGAATCCAGTCGGGATCACCATGCAGTTCAACTTCCCAGCCAGTATTT
>JANMQE010000548.1:0-1691 GCA_031370195.1 Phyllobacteriaceae bacterium | reverse complement strand
GTCCATGATGCCTTCGCGCAGAAGACTGGCTGCCGTATGCAGCAACGGGTCATTGGCCTCGTCAGCCTCCACCGCTTCGCGGGTCATGTATGCGGTCTGCACATCTGCACCGGCGTGGCCGTAGAGCCGTACGGTGCGCATGTGGAGGAACGCCGGCCTGCGCGTTGAACGAACGAACGCCTCAACCTCGCAGGCGGTCTTGTAGGCGTCGAGCACATCCAATCCGTCGCAGTAAAAATACTCGATGGCAGGCCGCGCGGCGATGCTCTGGCGCACCCAGCCATCCGGCGTGCGGGTGGATATTCCGATGCCATTGTCTTCGCAGAGGAACACCATGGGCACCGGCAGACCGCGATAGGCAGTCCACGATGCGGTGTTGATCGCGCCCTGCGAGGTCGAGTGATTGAGCGATGCATCGCCGAACGAGCACAGCATGATGGCGTCATCGGGAAGCTGCTTGTGCTCGGGCTTTATGCGCTTGGCCATGCCGACCGAAACCGCCGCGCCGACCGCCTTCGGCAGATGTGAGGCGATGGTCGATGTCTGCGGCGGGATGAACAATTCCTTCGAGCCCAGCACCTTGTGCCGCCCGCCGGAAATCGGATCATCGGACGATGCGGTGAAGGACAGAAGCATGTCCTCCATCATCTTTGAATAGCCAGCCTTCCGCGCCCGCTCGATCTGGAACGCCGCGCCGCGATAATGGAGGAAGGCCATATCCGACACGCGGAACGCGGCGGCTACCGCGGCGTTGCCCTCGTGGCCGGAAGAGCCGATGGTGTAGAACGCCTCGCCCCGCGCCTGAAGTTTGCGGGCAATCCGGTCAAGCTGGCGCGACAAAACCTGGCTGCGGAAAATGCCGGTCAGATCGTCGGCGGAAAGGCCACTGTCTTCGAGAGAAACATCAGAAACGCGTGCAGGAAATTCCCCCGACGCCACGCGGCGAAGGAAATTTTCGTGAACGATTTCAGCACGATCAGACATGGCCTTGAATCAACTTCCCAATAACCTGAATCTATCCCGCAGCGCGTTGAATCAATTTCAGAAGAAGGCCTGCAAGCCCGTCTGCGCCCGGCCAAGGATCAGCGCATGCACATCATGCGTGCCTTCATAGGTGTTGACCGTCTCAAGGTTCACCATGTGGCGCATGATCTGGTAGTCTTCCTGAATGCCATTGCCGCCATGCATGTCACGCGACTGGCGGGCGATATCGAGTGCCTTGCCGCAATTGTTGCGCTTCATCAAAGAAATCATTTCCGGTGCCGCCTTGGCCTCGTCCATCAGCCGGCCAAGCTGCAACGAGCCTTGCAGGCCAAGCGTGATTTCGGTCTGCATGTCGGCCAGCTTCTTCTGGAACAGCTGCGTCTGCGCGAGGGGCCGGTTGAACTGCTTGCGGTCGAGGCCGTATTGGCGGGCGGCATGCCAGCAAAATTCCGCCGCGCCGAGAACGCCCCACGAGATGCCATAGCGGGCGCGGTTGAGACAGCCGAACGGACCTTTCAGCCCTTCGACATGCGGCAGAAGTGAGTCCTCTCCAACCTCGACATTCTCCATGACAATCTCGCCGGTAATCGACGAGCGCAGCGAAAGCTTGCCGCCGATCTTCGGCGCGGAAAGGCCCTTGGTTCCCTTGTCGAGAACAAAGCCCTTGATCTTGCCGCCATGCGCATCGGACTTTGCCCAGACCACAA
>JANMQE010000545.1:0-4533 GCA_031370195.1 Phyllobacteriaceae bacterium | reverse complement strand
CGGTGTCGGCGGCGGCATTCTCGCCATCGCGCCGGGCAAAGCGTCCATCGCAGTCTGGTCGCCGGGCCTCAATCAGGTTGGCAATTCGCTGGTCGGCACGCTGGCTTTGGAAATGCTGGCGAAGCGGACTGGCTGGTCGATCTTTGGCAGTTGAGACTTTGCAATCAACGCCTCTTCCCGTTAAACCGGCCTCGAAGGATTTGACAATGAATGTCCATACGCCAGACGACTTTGCCACCGACACTTGCCATCCGCTGTTTCGCGCTGCGCCGTCGAATGTCGAATTCAACAAGCTGCGCAAGCGGTTGCTCAGGCTGACGCGGCAGGCGATTGATGATTTCGGCATGGTTCGCCCGGGCGACCGCTGGCTGATCGGACTGTCTGGCGGCAAGGATTCATACGGGTTGCTGGCGCTGCTGCTGGATTTGAAATGGCGCGGGCTTTTGCCGGTCGAGTTGTTGGCTTGCAATCTTGATCAGGGCCAGCCGAATTTCCCCAAGCACATCTTGCCAGATTATCTCAAAGCTCTCGGCGTCGAGCATCGCATTGAGTATCAGGACACTTACTCCATCGTCACCGACAAGCTCCCGGAAAACTCCACCTACTGTTCGCTCTGCTCGCGCCTGCGCCGTGGCCATCTTTACCGCATTGCGCGCGAAGAAGGCTGTTCGGCATTGGTGCTTGGCCATCACCGCGAGGATATTCTTGAAACCTTTTTCATGAACCTTTTCCACGGCGGACGGCTGGCGACCATGCCGCCCAAGCTTCTCAACGATGAAGGCGATGTGCTGGTGCTGCGCCCGCTGGCCTACAATTCGGAAGATGACCTTGAGGCGTTTGCCAAGGCAATGGAATTTCCGATCATCCCCTGCGACCTGTGCGGCAGTCAGGACGGTTTGCAGCGCAATGCGATGAAGGCGATGTTGTCGGACATTGAAAAGCGCATGCCGGGCCGCAAAGAAGCGATGATCCGCGCCATGGGCAACATCAGGCCGAGCCACATGCTCGACCTGAAACTGTTTGATTTCAGCGGGTTGATCCCGAAGGCTCAGTGAGGCGTCGAAACGCCGGTCCCGAACAGTTTGCCGCGTTCAGCGATCAGGACGCAGCCGATTGCGCTGATACCCAAGAGCGCAAATCCCAGCGAAATCGGAAACACTGTTCCGTCAAAAGCCTGCCCGATCAGCGCGCCGGCGACTGCGCCGAACATGGTCTGGATGAAGCCCTGAACGGACGAAGCCGTTCCCGCCAGCGCGCCAAGCGGCTCCATGGCAATGGATGTCAGGTTTGAACCGATCATGCCGAAGAAGATCATTGCCATCGCAAAGAGCGAGAGGAAGATGGCGAATGGCACCGGACCGAATGTCGCACAAATCGCAAGGGTTGATGAGACAGCAATGAAGCCAATGAGCGCGCTGTGCGACATGCGGCGCATGCCATATTTCATCACCAGTCTGGAGTTTGCGAACGAGGCGACGGACATCAGTCCTGCAACCAGCGCGAACACTAGCGGGAACCAAACGCCTAGGCCATAAATGCCGACATAGATTTGCTGCGCCGAGTTGATGAAACCGAACAGCGCGCCCATCACGATAGCCATCGCCAGTGTATACCAAACTGAAATCCGGTTGGTCATCACCACCTTGAAGCCAGTCGATACGGAAGAAAGTGTCAGCGGACGGCGGTTTTCAGGCTTCAACGTTTCCGGCAGGCGAATCCACATCCAGACGAGAATTGCAGCGGCAATTGCTGCCATGAACACGAATACCAAATGCCATTCGCCGAACAGCATGATGCCTTGGCCGAGCGATGGTGCAATGACCGGCATGACCATGAACACAGTCATGACGACAGACATGATTTCGGCCATTTGGCGACCGCCGAACACGTCGCGGACGATGGCCACGGCAATCACCCGCGTTGCGGCCGCGCCCATGCCTTGGATGAAGCGAAGGCCGAGAAGGGGCGCGAAGGTCGGCACAAACAGTGCGCCGATTGCGGCCACAACGTAAACCGCGATGCCTGCGGCCAGCGGGCCACGGCGTCCGAACCGGTCAGAAAGGGGCCCGAAGACAAGCTGCATCACGCTGAAGCCGAGGAGATACGCAGTGATGATCAGCTGGCGCTTGTTTTCATCCGGCTCGCCAAGGCTTGCGCCGATCTCTTGCATGCCCGGCAACATCACGTCGATGGCAAGCGCGTTGATCGCCATCATTGCAGCGATCATGGCAATGAACTCGCCACGACCGATGGCAAATGCAGGAGCTGACTGTTCAGGATTCTTCATGGGTGCATTCATGATGGAAATGCTTTCAAAAAACAGCAAAAGCGCCGGAGGACGCCGACGCTTGGAAATGATCCCGGTCACGCCGGGGTCAGCAGAGAATGGAGTTGGTTCAGGCAGCGCCCTTCAGCGCGACGCCTTTTTCAGTCATGAAATCCTGCAGTTCCTGGCTCTGGAACATTTCGCGCACGATGTCACAGCCGCCGACGAACTCGCCTTTGACGTAAAGCTGCGGGATGGTCGGCCAGTTGGCGTAATCCTTGATGCCGTTTCGCAGATCATCCGAAGTCAGAACGTTGACGCCCTTGTAGTCCACGCCAAGGTGGTCGAGAATTTGCACGACCTGTCCGGAAAAACCGCACTGGGGAAAGCCCGGCGTGCCTTTCATGAAAAGGACAACATCGTTGGACTTCACTTCATTGTCGATGAAATCATGAATGGCGGTCATGGCAGTTTCCTTATCTCACGGGTTCAAAGCCGGATGAATGCGAATTTAATGGAAATAGTCTTTTGCACCGCCCAAGACAAGATGGCAGCAGACACGTGTGAGGCAGAAATTCGTGGTTTTCGGATTGACGCATTGTGAACCGGAAACGCGTTTTTTTTGCTTTGCTGCTCGTCTTTATAGCGGTTCTGGCAGCTCTTGCTGTCCATCTTTTGAGCCGTCCAATGCCGGTTCCTCTGCAAACCAAAGCCGCTTTGCCAGTTGGCTGTGCTGATATCCCGTTTGAAACTGCTGCGTTCATTGTCTGCACTGTCGATACCGCCAGCCGGCGCATTGAGTTGCACCTCAACGACGAAACCGGCAAGCCATGGCGAAGCCTTGACCGGTTTGCCTCCACCATGCACATCGAGAACCGTCCACTTTTGTTCGCGATGAACGCAGGGATGTATCATGAAGATTTGTCGCCAGTCGGCCTGTTCATAGCCAATCAAAAACGTACCGCACCGCTCCAGACCGGCACAGGAGAAGGCAACTTTTATTTGAAGCCGAACGGCGTGTTCGGCGTCTTTTTCGGCGGGCAACCATTTGTGACGTCCAGCGACTCGTATTTCGTCTCGCCGAGGGTTGTCGAGTTTGCCACGCAATCGGGACCGATGCTGGTCATCAATGGCGCAATCCATCCTCGCTTCGAGCCGGATGGCGATTCCCGCTTTGTCCGCAACGGTGTCGGCGTCGATCAAGCTGGCCGCGCCGTCTTTGCCATCTCGCGCGAACCCGTCAGCTTCGGCAAGTTCGCGCGATTGTTTCGCGACGAACTTAATTGCCAAAATGCGCTGTATTTTGACGGGGTTGTGTCGGCTTTGTATGAAAGTGATTCAATCATCCAGGGCGGTAGTTATCCGGTCGGGCCTATTGTGGCGGTTTTTCAAAAGGCATCCAAGTCTCAATAGCCCCGCCGCTTCACCTTCGCCCGCGTCCGCACGGTTGCCTTGCGGCTGGTCTGCTTCTTGGCCGGATTGAGCAGCTTTTCGATCCTGCGCAACGTGGCAGCGGTGCCGGTTGTGGCCGTGCGGCGGCGCTTGCGGCGCGAGACTTTGCGCGTCGTTTTGTTGAGAAGGTCCTTCAGCGTGTCTTCCGCGACGCCTTTGAAGAAATCACCCAGTGTGGTCATGCCCGTTCCCCGTCCAAAGAAATTTATTGCGGTATGGAAGTTTGTAGCGCCAGCGCATGCAGGACTCCACCCATGTTTCCTTTCAGCGCCTGATATACCAGCTGGTGCTGCTGCACACGGCTCTTGCCGCGGAAGCTCTCTGCCACCACCTCGGCAGCATAGTGATCACCGTCGCCCGCCAGATCGCGGATGGTCACTTTTGCATCGGGAATTGCGTCCTTGATCAGTTTAGCGATTTCGTCGGCTTGCATGGCCATCGATTGATTCCTTTCAGGAATTCATGAAATCAGGGAACCATGATTCGTGGGCCCGTTTCAATTCGTGCACCATTATCGCGCGGGCATCGCCGAGTTTCAATGCGCTGCCGCCAGTGTTGCCGATCCATGGCGCAAAGACGCCGGCCTCTTCGGCGGCCTCCTGAACGCCATCAAGATCATCGCGGCGGATCGTAACGACATATCTGCCCTGATCTTCTCCGAAGAACACTGAAATCGGATCGATATCGTTCAACTGGTTCATGCTCGCGCCGATGCCGGAGGCCATCGCCATTTCGGCGACCGCCAAGGCCAGCCCACCATCCGAGCAGTCATGCACTGCTGTTGCTGCGCCTTCGCGGATCAGCTTGCGGACGAA